>JAISPI010000108.1 GCA_031275075.1 Burkholderiales bacterium
GCCACGCCGATGACGTACTTCGCCGCGCATCAGTTAAACACCGGTTGCAGCGTGATGATCACCGGCAGCCACAACCCGCCCGATTACAACGGCCTCAAAATGGTGATCGCCGGAGAAACACTGTCCGGTTCAACCATTCAGGCACTGCGCGAACGCATCGAACGGAATGAGCTTCACACTGCGGCAGTTCCGGGTTCGTTGAAGGAGTACGACATCGCGTCGGCGTACCTTGACCGCATTACTGGCGACATCCATCTGCAACGACCGCTTCACATCGTTGTCGATGCCGGTAATGGTATCGCTGGCGCTTTTGCGCCGACGTTGTACGAGCGTCTCGGTTGTAAGGTGACACCGATTTTCTGCGAAGTCGATGGCCGTTTTCCGAACCACCATCCCGACCCGTCACAGCCGAAAAATCTGAAAACACTCATCGAGCGTGTGCAACAAGAGAACGCCGATCTCGGTTTGGCGTTTGACGGTGACGGTGATCGTCTCGGCGTCGTCACCCGTGGCGGCAACATCATCTATCCCGACCGTCAACTCATGCTGTTCGCCGCCGACGTATTGAAACGTGTCCCCGGCGCCACCATCATCTACGACATCAAATCGACACGTTTGCTAAAGCCGTGGATTCACCAGCACGGCGGCGTTCCATTGATGTGGAAGACCGGCCATTCGCTGATCAAAGCGAAAATGAAAGAAACCGGCGCCCGACTCGCAGGAGAAATGAGCGGCCACACTTTCTTCGGCGAACGCTGGTACGGCTTCGATGACGGCCTTTACGCCGGCGCCCGTCTTCTCGAAATCCTCTCGCAACACGACGACGCTTCGGCGGTATTAAACGCCTTGCCCGACAGCCTTTCCACACCGGAACTGGCGCTCACCTGCGCGCGTGAAGGCGACCAGCATGCGGTCATTTCGCGTCTGCAAAAAGAAGCCCGCTTCGCCGACGCAAAAGAAACCATTCACATCGACGGCGTTCGCGTCGAATACGCCGACGGTTTCGGTTTGGTGCGCGCGTCGAACACAACGCCAACCGTCGTGTTGCGGTTTGAAGCCGATAACGAAGCGGCGTTGCGACGGATACAACACGATTTTCGGGAACAACTGCGTACTGTGGTAGCTGAGGGTACTGAACTGCCTTTTTAGCGAGCAATATTATTTAACCGCATAGAACGCAAAGTTGTAGCGTCGTAAGACAGGGTTCGCTACGCTCATCCCAACACGGGCATCGTCATTCCCGCGAAAGCGGGAATCCAGAAAAATCCTCCCTTTTATGGCTTTCCGAAAAACAAACTTTTAATTCTCAATTTTGTTTAACATTTTAACCGTTGCCTTGATTGCCGCTTCGGTCTGGTCGGCATCGAGGCCTCGCGTCTTGAATGTTTCGCCGCCGAACTCCCATGTGATGATCGTCTGTACAAAAGCATCGGTGCGGCCACCGGGCGGAATCGTTACGGTGTAGTTGGTCAGCATCGGAAAGGTGCGCCCTAATTGGTCTTTGTAAATACGGCGCAAAGCGCACATAAAGGCATCGTACTGGCCGTCACCCGAAGCCGACGATTCATATTGCGTTCCGTTAATCTCGATCTTGAGCACCGCAACCGGCTTCAGTCCATGCGCCAAAGAGAGGTTGTAGTTCAGTATCCGAACCTTTGCCTCTTGTTCGCCGTAACGTAATACGTCGGCGATGATATAGGGCAAATCCTCGGCGGTCACCTGTTCTTTCTTGTCGCCCAGTTCGATGATTCGTTCCGTCACTTTGCGCATCGAAGCCTCGTCAAGCTCGATGCCCAACGTTTCGAGGTTCATTTTGATATTCGCCTTGCCCGATGTTTTACCGAGAGCATACTCGCGCGAACGGCCAAAGCGTTCGGGAAGCAAATCGTTGAAATAGAGGTTGTTCTTTTGGTCGCCATCTGCATGGATGCCTGCGCACTGCGTAAAAACATTCTCGCCCACAACGGGTTTGTTCGTCGGGATATGGATGCCGGTGTAGGTTTCCACCATACGGCTCACGCGGTTGATCTTGTTCTCGACAAGATGCGTCTTTTCGCCCAACTGGTCGTGCAGCACAGCGAGGATGCTCGACAATGGGGCATTCCCTGCCCGCTCACCGAGGCCGTTCACCGTGGTATGGATCGTTCTAATGCCTGCTTTGACCGCCGCGATTGAATTGGCGACCGCAAGATCGTAATCGTTATGGGCGTGAAAGTCGAACCGATACTCGGGGTAACGCTCTATCATTTCGCGACAAAAGTCGAAAGTGTTGTAGGGATTCAAGATGCCAAGCGTGTCTGGCAGCATGATATGGTCGATCCCCTCGCCACGCAGCTCGTCGAGCATCATATGCACATAGTCGTGCGAGTTGAACATGCCGTTCGACCAGTCCTCCAAGTAAACATTCACTCTGATGCCTTTTGCCTTTGCGAGAGCGATATTCTTTTTTATATCGGCCCAGTGCTGTTCGGGGGTTCGTCTGAGCTGCTCGGTACAGTGTTTCAACGAGCCTTTGGTCAGCAGGTTGATCACCTTGCCGCCGCACGCCGCTATCCAGTCGAGCGAAACGCCCCCGTCCACAAATCCGAGTACCTCCACACGATCCAGCAGCCCCTTCTCGGATGCCCATTTTGTTATCAGCTTGACACCCTCGCTCTCCCCTTCGGAAACACGCGCTGAGGCGACCTCGATGCGATCCACGCGCAAATCCTCAAGCAATAGCCGAGCGATACTCAACTTCTCGCGCGGTGAAAACGAAACACCTGATGTCTGCTCCCCGTCCCGCAGGGTTGTGTCCATTATCTCTATCATGTCTACCCCTTTTGTTATGCCTTGAAAAACTCCGCTTTGTCGCCAAGCCATCTATCGATCAACGCAATGGCAGCGGTTTCGCCTTCTTTCGTTTTCAGCAACCGATCGGCAACGCGGCTGGCACGTTCAAGCAACGCCTCATCGCGTTCGGGATCCGCAAAACGCAGTAATGGTACCCCGGATTGCCGCGCCCCCAGCAATTCGCCCGGCCCGCGAATACGCAAATCCTGACGGGCGATTTCAAAACCATCGTTGTTTTCAAAAATCACTTTGAGCCGCTCTTTGGCTGTCGCGCCAAGCGGCGTTTCAAACAACAGGATACACTGACTTTCGCGTGATCCTCGCCCTACCCGTCCGCGCAACTGATGCAGTTGCGCCAACCCGAAACGCTCGGCGTGTTCGATCACCATCGTCGAAGCGTTCGGCACATCGACACCGACCTCAATCACCGTTGTCGCCACCAGTAGATGAATTCTACCGCGTACGAAAGCCTCCATCGTTGCTTTCTTGTCTGCCGGTTTCATCCGGCCATGCAATAAACCGACTTCGAGTTTTGGCAATGGTACGCCCTCCGCCGTTTTGCCGTTGCCGTCGAACGCCGCCGCCAGTTCTTCATACAATGTCTGTGCCGCCTGCAAGCTGAGTTTTTCCGACTCCTCGATCAGCGGGCACACCCAATAGGTTTGTGCGCCATCGGCGCAACGCTTACCGACGTGCGCGACAATCTCGGCGCGGCGTTTTTGGTTGACCAACCGTGTCGTTACCGGCCTACGCCCCGGCGGCAACGCGTCGATCACCGATACATCGAGATCGGCGTAAAAACTCATTGCCAGCGTGCGCGGAATCGGCGTTGCGCTCATCATCAGTTGATGCACTTCCTCGACCTCTGCGCCTCTGTCGCGCAGCGCCAGCCGCTGCGCGACGCCAAAGCGGTGTTGCTCATCGACAATCGCCAGCGTCAGGTTCGGCATCGTCACCCCTTTTTGGAACAGCGCATGCGTCCCGATGGCCAGAACAGCCTCGCCGTCAGCGAGTCTTTCCAATGCTTTTTTGTGCTGCGACGCTGTCAACGTTCCGGTCAGCCACACCAGACGCACCGGCAAACCGTCAAGCCATGCCGACAATTTGTGATAATGCTGTTCAGCGAGAATCTCGGTTGGCGCCATCAACGCTACTTGCCGACCATTTTCCACCGCGCGCAGCGCCGCCAACGCCGCAATCACGGTTTTGCCGGAACCGACATCGCCCTGCAACAACCGATGCATCGGCACGGCGCGACCAAGATCGTTGCCGATTTCCTTCCACACATGTTGTTGCGCTGCTGTCAACGTGAAAGGCAAACGCTGCAACAAAGCATCCGTCAACGTTCCACAATGATTCAAGGCTTCGGCGCGACGGCTGGCGCGCGCTGCTTTGTGTCGCTTCAACGAAAGCTGTTGCACCAGCAACTCATCGAATTTGATACGTTGCCAGGCCGGATGCGTGCGTGCCGACAATGCCGCCTGCTCTTCTCCTGACAATTCCGGAGGCGGCGCGTGCAAAAAATGCAATGCCTGCGACCAGTTCCACAACACTTCCTGTCGACGCACAGCCTCCGGCACATCGTCACGCAACACTGCTTCACGCTGTAAAACTTTGGCGATTTGTTTCGCCAACACCTCTTGCGATAAACCGGCCGTTGTCGGATAAATCGGCGTCAAACGATTCGATAACGGCACGTCGTAACCCGCTGCTGCACCCAGCACCATGAACTTCGGATGCACCATCTCCAAACCGAAATGGCCGTCGCGCACTTCGCCGAACACACGTACTCGTGTGCCAATCGCCAATGCTTTCTGTTGATTCGGATAGAACGTGAAAAAGCGTAACGTCAACGCGGTGACGCTGTTGTCCTCGCCGCTTTCAATCGCGCAAACCCACTGCCGTCGTGGCCGGTAACGCACCTCGCTCGCCGTTACCACGCCCTCAGTACACACCGACACTCCGGCGCACAACTGCGTCAACGGCACACATGTCGTGTAATCCTCATAGCGCAACGGCAAATGCAACGCCAAATCCGCTTCGCGGACAATGCCCAGCCGCGCCAACCGCGCCACCAGCAAAGAGCGCTTGTCTTCGCGTGGTTTGCCCGATGCAGGCCGAGCCGCTATCGGAGAAGAACGCAACGTTCCCGCGGCCACGTTTTTATCTCAGAAACAACACCGCCTCAACTTCCAGCGCCGCCGATTTCGGCAACGCCGCGACCTGATACGTCGCCCGTGCCGGATACGGCGGTGTGAAATACGACGCCATGACCTCGTTGACCTGTGCGAAATCGTTGATATCCGCCAGCAGAATCGTCACCTTGACGAAATCGTCCAGATCGCCTCCCGCCGCCTGCGCCACCGCCCGCAAATTGCGGAACACCTGATGCGCCTGAGCATTAACGCCTTCAACCAACGCGCCGCTGGCCGGGTCTAAGCCCAACTGACCGGACAGATACACCGTCTGCCCCACAGCGACCGCCTGCGAGTACGGCCCCAGCGCCGCCGGCGCCTGATCGGAGTGAATTGCCCTCTTGCCGTCCTTGCCTGTATCCATACCGGCCATGACGTTTCCTTTCTCTGAAAGCCTGAAATGACACAAGTGTAGCAGTTGACGGCCCTCAACAGTTGACCGTTAGCAGTTGACCATCGGCAGTTAGAGGCCGCCGGATCACCCGCCTCCGCACACCGAAACCCTGTCATTGTCGGAACGCCGGAAATTCGGTAATATTGCGAACCTGAGGGGCCGATAGCTCAGCTGGGAGAGCGCCGCGTTCGCAATGCGGAGGTCGGGAGTTCGATCCTCCTTCGGTCCACCATTTGATTGTCTCTTGTAGGCTGTCGGTATCGTTAAGAGCATGCGCGATGGCGTTAACCTCGACGAAACCCTGTCCCGTGTGTTCAATGCCGACATTGCTCGCATCGCGGTACGCAAGCTTCAAGCACGGTAGGTTGGGCTGAACACCGCGAAGCCCAACATCATCACCTCGCTACATTCATCCTCGAACATTGTTAGGTCGCCCGCGCGATGCGTTAGCGCACGATTTTGTTAATCGGTAATTCCAG
>JAISPI010000116.1 GCA_031275075.1 Burkholderiales bacterium
ATTTTGTCCCGCTCGGAAGAAATGACGTCGTGAATTTTACGCAGGTTGATTTCGTTAACCAAATGGCCGCGCACAGTTCGTTCGAGGCGTTGTTTCGCACTCTCTTCTTCACCGGCAACACTTCGGTAGTATTGACCGACATCGGTAATGCGCCACAGGACGACGAAGTCGATCAGCAGCGGCTTTTTCTCCGATGTCATGATGTTGTCGCTGTTGACGCTGGTCAGCGTCATGTTGCGTTTGTCGTAAAAACTAATGTTCTGGATCAGCGGCCATTTGAACGCAATGCCGGGCTTGGTTTGGGTGCTGATGATTTCGCCAAACTGGAACTTGATCGCGTACTGGCGCTGATCGACAGTATAGACAACCTGTGAAAAGACCAGAAAGAGGGCGACGAGAATAGCAAGGAAAGTCGAAAGAAATTTCATGGCGGCTCTCCGAATCAACGATTACGCAGCAAATCGCGGGTGTCGCGATTGGTGGCGTCAGAGGAAGTTAGCGATTTATCGTCAACAGGCGGTGTCGTCACAGCACGGTTGGTGGGCAATGTCGGCAAGGCCGCTGCCGATTGCTGCAACAACTGATCCAGTGGCAGATACAGCAGATTGTTGCTGCTTTGCTGATCGATCACGATTTTGCCGGTATTCGTCATCACCGATTGCATCGTGTCGAGATACAAGCGATTGCGTGTCACTTCCGGCGCTTTTCTGTATTCGGTGAGCAGTTGAGTGAAGCGTTGCGCATCACCCTCGGCGCGTTGCACGACCTCAACCGCGTAGCCAATCGCTTCCTCGCGTAAACGTGAGGCGACACCTTGGGCGCGCGGCACGACGTTGTTGGCGTAGGCTCTGCCTTCGTTTTCCATCCGCTCTTTGTCTTGACCGGCTCTGACGGCGTCGGCAAATGCCGCCTGTACAGGATCCGGCGGCTGTCTGCTTTGCAACGCAACTTGCTGAACCGTCACACCGGTCGCGTAGCTGTCGAGCATTTGTTGCATCAGCGTTCGGGTTTCCGAAGTGATCCGCGCCTGATCTAGGTAAAGCACCTCATCCATCTTGCTCTTGCCGACGACTTCGCGGATCGCCGTTTCGGCGACGAAATTGATGATTTGTCCCGGGTCGCGGTTTCTGAAAACGAAATCCTCGGCGCTGTGCAAATTCCATTGAACGGTGAACAAAATATCAACAATATTTTCATCATCAGTCAGCATCGTTGCTTCGCGGTCAACCCGATTTGAGACGTCGCCACGGTAGCCGATGGTGATTTCTTGCATCTTCGTGAACGGCACGACTTCAGCGCGTTCAATCGGAAACGGCAGATGCCATCGCAGGCCGGGTTCGGTCGTTTCGTTATGTTTGCCGAAAAGGGTGACGACGCCACGGCTGCCTTCGTCAACTTTGTAAAAGCCGCTCGCCAGCCACAAGGCTGCGACAAGGCCAACGATCCATACGCTGCTGCCGCCGGGCAGCGAAATCGGGATTGGAGGGGGGCGGTTGCCGGACGGCGGTTGGCGGCCATTGCCACCTTCCTTGCCGCCGAACATTTCATTCAGACGGCGGTTGATGTTTTGCCAAATGGCGTCGAGATCGGGTGGGCCATCTTGGCCCGACGGCGGGCGACGGTCGTCGTCCCTTTTTCCCCATTGCGGATCGTTCAAAGACATAACGGCGATTGGTGTCGAAAAGAGTGAAAACAGTTGACGGAATATGGTCAGAAGGAATCCCGTTCCTGACCGGAAAGAGTCAATGACGGAAAAATCTCCGCCAGCGCGGCTCGCAAATCAGCGCACCCCTCTCCGGTCAATGCGCTTAAGCGAACCGTCCGGATTTTACCATAGCCATCGCGTTCGATTCCGGGTGTCAGCGCCGTTTGGTCGATTTTGTTGAGGATGCGAAGCTGAGGGCGGTCGATGGCGCCAATCTCTTCGAGCACTCGATCAACCGCGTCGATTTGTTCATCGCGTTGCGGATTCGAGGCGTCGATTACATGCAGGAGCAAGTCGGCATCAGCCGCTTCCGATAGCGTGGCACGGAAGGCGACGACGAGATCGTGCGGCAAATCGCGGATGAAACCAACGGTATCCGACAGCACAATGGTTTGCGCTCCCGGAATCGGCAGGCGGCGCAAGGTCGTGTCCAGCGTCGCAAACAATTGGTCGGCAGCGTACAACCGCTCGCGTGTTAACTGGTTGAAAAGGGTGGATTTGCCGGCATTGGTATAGCCGATCAGCGCGACCGTTCGCACCCGCGCACGGGCACGGGTGCGGCTTTGCGTTTTCCGGCTGCGGGTAAGTCTGGCAAGCTGGGCGTTCAGACGCTTGATCCGCTGGATGATCAGCCGACGGTCGACTTCAAGCTGTGTTTCGCCCGGGCCGCCGCGCAAGCCGATGCCGCCTTTTTGCCGTTCGAGGTGGGTCCAGCCGCCGACCAGCCGGGTCGAAAGATGTTTCAGTTGCGCCAGTTCGACCTGAAGTTTGCCTTCGGCGCTGCGTGCGCGCTGCGCAAAGATATCGAGAATCAGGCCGACACGATCAAGAACGCGGCATTGCAACGCTTGTTCGAGATTGCGCTGCTGGATGCCGCTCAATGGATGATCGAAAAGAACCAGATCGGCGCCGGTGGAACGGCTTTGTTCGGCGATTTCGTCAACTTTACCGCGACCGGCGAAAAACGCCGGGTCCGGTTTGACGCGACGCCCGGAAACTGTCCCAAGCACGGTAGCGCCCGCCGAAACAGCCAGTTCTCTTAGTTCTTCAAGGCGCATATCAACATCGCCTTCGCCGAAGTCGATGCGTACCAGTAACGCGCGGTTGCCGGAAGTGGGGCGTTCAAACACAGCTCGTGAAACGACGCCGTTGAGACAGGGTCACAGCGGCGAAGATAAAAAAAGACCGACGGTTAAAAATGGGATGAACCCCTCCACCGGGGCAACACGAGTTGCCCCGACATAAGTTGTTCACTCTTCGACAGGTGCTTCCTGTGCGGTGGTGGAAGTGCTGGGCATCATACTGACCTGGCGCGCCGGAACGACTGTCGAAATGGCGTGTTTGTACACCATTTGAGTCACGGTATTTTTCAGCAGTACCACGTATTGATCGAACGATTCGATCTGCCCTTGCAGCTTGATGCCGTTAACAAGATAAATCGAAACCTGCACATGCTCCTTGCGCAACGCATTGAGGAACGGGTCTTGTAGCATTTGCCCTTTATTGCTCATGAGAAACTCCGCAAAAAATGAATCGGTAAACCAAAGTGTCGAACCAGCTACACATCAGTATAAAAATAACACAAAGCAACGTCTTTGCAACAACGGCGCAGCGTGATCATAGCAAGTTCAGACAGCCGTGTGCGTTTTTTTAACGTTTTGATACGACGTAAGGGTTATTCCCGGTTTTAAACTGTATTCTGAGAGGCGTCCCTTCAAGCTGGAACGCTTCGGCAAAAAAATGCTCCAGGTAGCGAATGTAACTTCTCGGAATGCTGGCCAGCGCCGTGCCATGGATCACGATAATCGGCGGGTTGGAGCCGCCTTGATGGGCGTAGCGGAGCTTGGGGCGGCCACCACCGGCTCGTGGGGGCTGCTGACGTTCGACGGCTTGTTGCAGCAAACGCGTCAGTCGCGGCGTTGGCAGCTTGCGTGTCGCCGCTTCGTAGGCGCCAAGGACCGCCTTCATCAGAGCGGGCAGCCCTTGAGCGTTAAGCGCCGACAGGTGCAAATGCCGCGCAAAGCTCAGAAAACCGAGTTTTCGATCGAAATCGCGCTTGATCGTTTCGCGCTGGTCGGCGGTGAGGCCATCCCATTTATTGATGCCGACCACCAGGGCGCGTCCGGCTTCCAAGATGTAAGAGGCAATGTGGGCATCTTGTTCGGAAATATCCTGCTGCGCATCAAGCAACAGAATTACCACGTTGGCATCCTCGATGGCCTGCAATGTCTTGATAACTGAAAATTTCTCAACTGTCTCGGTGACTTTGCCACGGCGGCGCACACCGGCGGTATCGATCAGCGTGTACGGCTGTCCCCGGTAGTCAAAATCGAGGTAAATCGAATCGCGCGTCGTTCCCGGTTGGTCGAACGCGATGACCCTTTCCTCGCCGAGCAGCGCGTTGATTAACGTAGATTTGCCGACATTGGGACGCCCGACGATGGCCACTTTGACCGGCGCAGGAGCTTCGTCGGCGACCGTATCGGACGCTTCTTCCGTTTCCGCTGCGGCGGATGGGGGCGGTGTTTCATCCCAGGTTTCTTCATCCCCGCTTTCGCCATCGTCGGGGTAGGGGACACCGATGGTGTCGAGGGCTTCGTCGATCAGTTCGCGGACGCGATCGCCGTGCGCCGACGAAATCGGGTAAGGCTCGCCCAAAGCCAGTTCGTGAAACTCGCTGTTGGCGCGTTCGCGTTGAAGTCCTTCGGCCTTGTTGACGGCCAGCAGCACCGGACGGCCGCTGCGGCGCAATTTATCGGCGATGATGTGATCCTGCGCTGCTATGCCTTCGCGGGCATCAACGAGAAAAATCACCAGATCGGCTTCGGCAATCGCCTGCTCGGTCTGCCGCGCCATCTCGCGCAAAATGCCGTCTTTGACGACCGGCTCGAAGCCGCCGGTATCAATTACCAGAAACGACCGCCCGCTCCAATGCGCTTGACCGTAATGACGGTCGCGTGTCAGACCGGGAAAATCGGCCACCAGCGCTGCCCGGGAACGGGTCAGGCGATTGAATAGTGTCGATTTGCCGACGTTTGGACGGCCAACGAGGGCGATGGTGGGCAGCATGTGGGTCAGCGCGGCACAACCGCGTAAACATTGCCTTCTTTTGATTGCCAGATCATTTGATTGCCATCAAGCTGTGGCTGCACCGTTACCGGCGAACCATCGGTCGGCAAGCGACCGAGATAATGGCCATCTTCAGCAGCGAAAACGTGCAGATAGCCGTCGATATCGACAACACCGATATCGCGACCTACAAACTGCGGTCCGCTTGGCCAGCGTCCGTTCAGCAAATCATTTTTCCAGATCGAAGTACCCGTTTGTTTATCAAGCGCATGGACGACGCCTTTGTCGTCCGATACATAAAGTTGTGTTTCGTCGGCAGCAATACCCGAATAGCTGGGAATGTCGCGCGTCCACAACGGCGTGCCTTGCATGATTTCAAAGCAGGCGACGCGCCCCTGAAACGCGGCGGCGCAAACCTGATCGTCTTCGACCAGCGGGCGACTGGTGACATCGGCGATGCGTTCCAGTTCGGTTGAGCCTTTCGGGGTGGCCACGGCGACATCCCAGGCAATGTTGCCCGAGGCCAGATCAACAGCGAGCAACCGTCCGCCCGCTGTGCCGAAAAACAGTCCACCGCGGCTGGTGACGGCGCCCTGTGTATTACGCACGATCAGCGGCGGCACGTTGCGTTGCAACAGCCACTTGGCGGCGCCATCGCTGCCGTTGAGGCCGTGCACACGATTATCGGCGGTTTTGACGACGACAAGATCGTTCGATACGGTCGGTGGCGCGATGACTTCGCTGGACACTTTGACA
>JAISPI010000144.1 GCA_031275075.1 Burkholderiales bacterium
GAGCCGAAACAATCGCCAGCGGTTGCCAATAAAGTGGTGAGTGAAAAGATCAAATTTGTATTAGGCCATGTATGCTCGGGCTCGTTCAAGCCGGCAGCGCAAATCTACAATGAAAACGATATTCTGATGATCAGTTCGTCGGCGACTTCCGACGATCTTTCTACCTATGGCTACAAGACGTTTTTCCGCACCATCGGCAAGGACAGTCAGCAAGGGCCGGCGGCGGCGGAATATATCATCAACAAGGCCAAGCCGAAAAAACTGGCCATCCTTCACGATAAACAGACGTACGGTCAAGGCGTAGCGACGCAGGTGAGAAACACTGTCGCGCAAAGAGGTTTGAAACCGGTGATGTTTGAAGCGATCAATAAAGGCGATACCGATTATTCGGCGCTGATCACCAAGATGAAACGTGCGGGCGTCGATTTCGTTTATTACGGCGGTTACCATCCCGAGTTGATTATTCTGTTGAAGCAGGCGCACGATCAAAATCTTGGCGCGCGTTGGATGGGGCCGGAGGGTGCTGCGGTGTCGGATGTGAAGGGCGAGTCGGCGGAAGGATTGCTGGTGACGCTGCCGCCGGATTTCTCGAAGGAACCGACCAACGCCAAGATTGTGGAAGCTTTCAAGGCGAAGAAGCAGGATGCTTCCGGCGTGTTCGTGATGACCTCGTACGCGGCGGCGCAAGTGTTGTTGGATGCGATCAAGGGGGCGCAATCGGAAGACCCGAAGAAAGTTTCTGAATATATGCACAAAAACAAGTTCAAGACGGTGTTGGGTGATGTCGAATTCACGCCGCAAGGAGACTGGGCGACGGCACGGTTCGATATTTTTGTCTGGCACAAGGATGCCAGCAAAACCTTGGCTCCCTGATTCAGGGCAATGGCGCCGGACATCAGCAAAGGTGTCCGGCGTTTTTTTAAAACCTGAGTGAATGTGCGACAGGCAGCGGGGGTGGAGTTTTTTTGAATGGACACATTGTTTCCATTGTTGTTGCAGCAATTGATTAACGGGCTGAGCCTCGGCGCAATTTACGCGTTGATTGCAATCGGCTATACGATGGTGTACGGCATCATCGGCATGATCAACTTTGCGCATGGTGAAATTTACATGATCGGTGCCTACGTTGGGCTGATTACGATCACTGCTATTGGTACTGCAATGGGTTATCCGCCGTGGTTTCTGGTGGTGGCGGCGTTGGGCATTGCAATCATGGTCACTTGTGCTTATGGGTGGACGGTCGAGCGCTTTGCTTACCGCAGTTTGCGCGGTAGCCCACGGCTGGTACCTTTGATTTCAGCGATTGGAATGTCCATTTTTTTGCAAAATTATATTGTGATTTTGCAAACCTCGCGTGATTTGTCGGTTCCCGAACTGATTACCGGTCATCTGTTCTCAATAGACGTGGGCGGATTTGAAGTCAGTATGTCCAACTCCAGGGCGCTGATTCTGCTGGTAACGATAGCATTGATGGCAGCGGTGACGTTGTTCATCGGCCATGCCCGGATGGGTCGCGCTTGTCGCGCCTGTTCGCAGGATATCCGGATGGCCGGACTGCTTGGCATTGATGTCAATAAAGTGATTTCGTTTACATTTATTCTCGGCGCTTTTCTGGCTGCGGTCGGCGGTGTGTTGATCGGTTTGTCGATCAATAAAATCAATCCGTTCATTGGTTTTCTGGCAGGGATAAAAGCGTTTACCGCCGCAGTGTTGGGTGGTATTGGCAGTGTTCCAGGCGCAATGTTGGGCGGCGCGTTGCTTGGACTGGTAGAAACTTTTGCGTCGGCTTTTTTACCGACAGAATATAAAGATTTGGTTGCGTTCGGTCTGTTGATCGTGATTCTTCTGATTCGTCCGTCGGGGCTGTTGGGACGACCGGAAGTGGAGAAGGTGTAATGCGCGATACGACCAAAACAAAAATTCTTAAGGATGCATTTATCGCTGCGACGGTAACAGCCATTTTGACGGTTCCGTTAATCGGAATGCGGCTCAAAGTTGAGAGCACCGGGTTAACGCTGCATAAGGATTTTATGTGGCCGGTCATTGCGGTGTTGGTGGTTTTCGTGGCGCGGCTGGTGTTGCCGTTTTTGCTCATACCCAAAGTGTCCATTCCGGCGGCTTGGTCGCGGAAAGCCGCCGACCACAGGAAATGGTGGCTTGGGGCATTTGTTGTGCTGGCATTGGTATGGCCGTTTACGCCGCTGGGCAGCAGCACGATGCTGACAGCGATGACGATGGCGATGATTTATGTGCTTTTGGCGCTCGGGCTGAACATCGTCGTAGGGTATGCCGGATTGCTCGATCTGGGACACGCAGCGTTTTACGCCATCGGCGCTTATACCTATGCGCTGCTCAACGTTCATTTTGGTTTCGGTTTTTGGGAGGCGTTGCTGTTCGCCGGTTTGTCGGCGGCGCTGTTCGGTATCTTGCTCGGTTTTCCGGTGTTGCGGTTACGGGGTGATTATCTGGCAATTGTGACGCTGGGCTTTGGCGAGATCGTTCGTATCACGCTGAACAACTGGGACAGCCTCACGCATGGGCCGGACGGGATTAACAATATTTCAAAACCGACATTGCTGGGTTATGAAATTACCAGACGGGCGCGGACTGAAGACGGTACGACGTTATGGCAGGCGTTGGGTATTGATTACAACAATATCTATCAACAACTGGTGTTGTATTTCATCGCTTTTCTTCTGGTGGTGATCGCGGCGTTTCTGATCAACCGTTTGGTCAAGATGCCGATCGGTCGCGCCTGGGAGGCGTTACGTGAGGATGAAATAGCCTGTCGTTCGCTGGCATTGAATCCGACGATGATCAAGTTGACGGCGTTTTCTCTGGGCAGCATGTTCGCCGGTTTTGCCGGAGCGTTTTACGCGGCGTTTTTGGGATCGGTAACGCCGGCTTCGTTTGGGTTCATCGAGTCGGCGATCATTTTGTCGATCGTTGTTCTCGGCGGCATGGGGTCGCAGCGCGGTGTTGTGTTGGCGGCGTTGGTGTTGACTCTGTTGCCGGAATTTGCGCGCGGTTTCGCCGAATACCGGATGCTGATTTTTGGGGCAGTCATGGTGTTGATGATGATTTGGCGGCCGCAAGGTTTGTGGCCGGCGTCGCGTCGCCGGGTGGAACTTCCATCATGAGCGGCAATGTGGCAGAAACTGCGGAAAAAAACGTAACAGATAAACAGGCTAAGCCGGTTTTGAGCATCAGGCAACTGCAAATGCGGTTTGGTGGCTTGGTTGCAGTCGATAACATCACGTTTGACGTTATCGAAAAAGAAATTTACGCGATCATTGGTCCTAACGGCGCCGGAAAAACAACGGTGTTCAATTGTATCAGCGGGTTTTATAAACCGACTTCTGGCGGCATCATGTTCGGCGGCGCTGATATCGCCGGACGCGCCAGCCACGAGATCGCCCGCTGCGGGATTGTGCGGACGTTCCAGAACATTCGGCTGTTTCGCAACATGACCGTGGTTGAAAATCTGCTTGTGGCGCAACATGCGCAACTGAAAACGGGTCTGTTGCATGGACTGTTAAACACACGAGCGTATCGTAAATCGGAGAGAGAAGCGTTGGAGCGCGCCGCGTTCTGGCTCGATAGAGTGCGTTTGCGCGAGGTTGCCAACCGCGAAGCAGGGAATTTGTCGTACGGTCAGCAACGGCGGCTGGAAATCGCTCGCTGCATGATTACCCAACCGAAGCTGTTGATGCTCGATGAACCGGCGGCAGGTTTGAACCCGCAGGAAACCGTGGAACTTGATCAGTTGATCCGCGATCTTCGAGATACGTGCAATGTATCGGTGCTTCTTATTGAACACGACATGAGTCTGGTGATGGAAATTTCCGACCGTATTCTGGTGATGGAGTATGGACAACCGATTGCCGAAGGAACACCGGAACAAGTTCGTCATGATCCTAACGTGATCCGCGCTTATCTGGGAGGCGAGTGATGAGCGACGCGTTACTACGGGTTGACAATATTCATACACACTACGGCAAGATTGAAGCGTTGAAGGGGGTGTCGCTTGAAGTCAAGCGTGGCGAAATCGTGACGCTGATTGGCGCCAACGGGGCTGGAAAGACAACATTGCTGATGACCATTTGCGGGTCGCCGAAAGCCAGCAGTGGCCGCATTTTGTTTGAAGGTGACGACATCACACGTAAACCGACGCATGAAATCATCCAAAGCGGTATCGGTATTGCGCCGGAAGGGCGAAGGGTGTTTCCGGGTTTGACGGTCAACGAAAATTTGAAGATGGGCGCTTTTTTCGAAAGCGGCGCACAAATCGAACATGGTTTGGAGAAGGTGTTTCACCTTTTCCCGCGTCTGAAAGAACGGATGAATCAACGCGCTGGTACGATGTCGGGCGGCGAGCAACAGATGTTGGCGATCGGGCGGGCGTTGATGAGCCGTCCGCAATTGCTGTTGCTCGACGAGCCATCGCTGGGGTTAGCTCCATTGATCATCACCCAGATTTTCAAGATTATCGAAACCATTCGTGAAGAGGGCGTTTCCGTTTTTCTGGTTGAGCAGAACGCGCACAAGGCGCTGGCATTGGCCGATCGCGGATATGTGCTGGAAAACGGAAGAATTGTATTGTCGGATAGCGGGCAAGCGTTGTTGCATAACGATGACGTGCGGCGAGCTTATCTTGGCGCTTAGAAAAACGAAAAAACAAACACGATAAAGACCTTTCATGGAAGCGGTTGCCAAAATTCATTTGCAAAGAGGTGTCAATTTTCGTGATCTTGGCGGTTACCGGATGAGCGATGGGCGAACGACCAAGCTGGGGCTGTTATTTCGTTCCGGTGTTTTGGATGAATTGACACCGGAAGACAAAGAAACACTGGAAGCATTGCCGGTAACGCATGTGCTCGATTACCGGGACGAGGAGGAAGCGCGGCAGAAGCCGGATCTGTTGTGGCGCAACGTGCAGTATGAATGTGTTCCGGCAAATCCGGATCGCTTGAAAACCGGCGCGAGTTTTGCGCAACTGCTTTCCGGTGTCGTTGACGAGTCGCGGGCTTTTGTTTTCATGAAAGAATTGTATCGACGGTTGCCGTTCAACAATCCGGCGTACCAACGATTGTTGACTTGGTTGCGCGCGCCGGAGGCACTGCGTCTCGTACAACATTGCGCGATCGGTAAGGATCGTACCGGCGTGGGCAGCGCCATCGTATTGCTGGCGCTGGGCGCGGAACGGAAAACGATTGTCGAGGACTATATGGTGACGGAAACGTCGCTGGCTTCGTACCGTGAACGTTGGATGGCGACGTTGGATCGCCATCGCATGGGCGCAAGGTATGATGCAGTGGCATGCGTGTTTTCTGCTCGTGAAGCGTTTATCGAGGCAGCGCTTGATGCCATCGAATCACGCTATGGCAGTATTGCCTGTTATTTACAAGAGGAATTTGGACTCGATGGCGTCAGCCGCGCGGCGTTGCAGGCGCGTTATCTGAAGTGAGTGCCATTTTGGGGATATACGTCGCCATTTCAGCAAAAAAATGGTTTAATTACGGGAAGTATCAGCATTTTTCAATGAATCTGTTTTTTAAAGGGCAGTAAGTGGATCAGCAAAACGTAAAAGAAACGCGCAAGAAAGCTTTATATAAGAGCCTGTATTTTCAAGTCATCGTCGCTATTATTCTGGGAATTTTGCTAGGGCATTTTCTCCCTGAATATGGTGTGAAAATGAAACCGTTGGGCGATGGGTTCATCAAGCTGATCAAGATGATCATTGCGCCGATCATCTTCTGCACGGTGGTTGTCGGGATCGCCGGAATGGGAAGCCTGAAAAAAGTCGGACGGGTCGGCGGCAAGGCGCTGATCTATTTCGAGGCGGTAACCACGTTGGCGCTCGTCATCGGTCTGGTCGTTGTTAATACATTGAAGCCCGGCGTTGGGATGAATGTCGATCCGGCAACGCTCGATGCGGGCGCGATTTCCAAGTACGCCAAAGCCGGAGAAAGTCACTCATTCATTGATTTCGTTCTTGGGATTATTCCGAACAGTGTGGTCGGCGCCTTCGCCGAAGGCAATATTTTGCAGGTGTTGCTGTTCTCTATATTGTTTGCGTTTGCGTTGACGTTGATGGGTGAGCGGGCGCGGCGGGTTGTCGCTGGTGTTGAGCTGTTGGCACAAGTGATGTTCGGTGTTATCGGTTTCATCATGAGAGTAGCCCCGATCGGAGCTTTTGGCGCAATGGCGTTCACCATCGGGTCGCAGGGCATTTCCAGTCTGGTAAAGCTCGGTGAACTGATGTTGGGCTTTTATATGACTTGTCTGCTGTTTGTTTTCGTGGTGCTGGGTTTCATCGCTCGGCTGGCGGGCTTTAGTATCTGGAAACTGATCAAGTACATTAAAGAAGAACTGCTGATCGTGCTCGGCACTTCGTCCTCCGAATCGGTGCTGCCGCGGTTGATGAAAAAGCTCGAAAAACTTGGTTGTCATAAATCGGTCGTCAGTTTGGTCGTGCCGACCGGTTATTCATTCAACCTCGACGGAACGTCGATTTACCTGACAATGGCGGCCATTTTCATCGCTCAGGCATGCAACATTCCTCTAACGCTTGGGCATGAACTGACGATTTTGGCCGTTTTGTTGCTAACCTCGAAAGGGGCGGCCGGAGTGACCGGTTCCGGCTTCGTGACGCTGGCGGCGACCCTGTCGTCGGTCCCCGGCGCAGAAATTCCGGTGGCCGGACTGGCGTTGATTCTCGGCGTTGACCGTTTCATGTCGGAAGCGCGAGCGTTGACCAATCTGGTTGGCAATACGGTAGCGACTGTTGTTGTGTCGAAGTGGGAAGACGCACTGGATGTCGAAAAAATGCATCGCGAGCTCAATAACCCGAGCGGCGATGCTGATGAAATCGAAAAGACCGCGGCGGCGGAGGAACTTGCGCCTCCGATGACACCCGAAATGGCGGCCGTTGCGAAAGACAAATCTGTAGAACCAAGACCTTGAAAATATTTTGTTCGCCTCCATTTGTCGAAAATGTGTTCGATGATGAGGAAAAACGATGCCACACAATACGAAATCTGAGGAGCCGACGCCGACCGATCACGAGATAACGGCTTCGGCTCATGCCGAGCCGGAGGTTGCGGTCGATCTGGCCGATTTGTTACAGAAGGCTGAGGCTGAGGCTCAAGAGTTGCGAGAGGCATTTTTGCGGGCGCGAGCCGAGACAGAGAATGCGCGCCGACAAGCGCGCGAGGAGATCGCCAAGGCGGGAAAATTCGGTATCGAACGCTTTGCCGCCGACCTTTTGGCAGTCAAGGACGCGCTGGAACTGGCGCTGGCAGCCGATGCGGCAACCTCCGAACAAATGCGGGAGGGCGTGACGCTGACTCTGAAGCAATTGGACGCCGCGTTCGAAAAGGCACACATTCAGGCAGTCGATCCGCAGGGACAACCGTTCGATCCGCACCGGCATCAAGCGATGCAAATGGTCGCGGTCGACGCGCCCGCCAATACCGTGGTGCAAGTATTTCAAAAAGGTTATTTGATTCATGACCGTGTTCTAAGACCGGCGATGGTGGTTGTGGCCAAAGAAAAAACATCGTAAACGCCACATGACGCAGAGGCGGGAAGGGGCTTGAGTTAGCGCAAACAGCCCCCATCTAACAGCCATCGGAATTTTCAGTAAATCCAATTTAAAAAGGCACGGAGACACACTATGGGCAAAATTATCGGTATTGACTTGGGCACGACCAACAGTTGTGTAGCGATCATTGAGGGCGGCCAGCCCAAGGTCATCGAAAACTCGGAAGGCGCACGGACGACACCATCGGTGGTGGCGTATATGGAGGACGGTGAAATCCTCTGCGGTGCGCCGGCCAAACGGCAGGCGGTGACCAATCCGCGCAACACGCTGTTTGCGGTAAAGCGGTTGATCGGGCGCCGTTTCGAAGAAAAGGAAGTGCAGAAAGACATTGACCTGATGCCGTTCTCGATTGTCAAGAACGACAACGGCGACGCCTGGATTGAAGTGCGCGGCAAGAAAATGGCGCCGCCGCAGATTTCGGCGGAAGTGCTGCGCAAGATGAAGAAGACGGCGGAGGATTACCTCGGCGAAGAAGTCACCGAAGCGGTGATTACAGTGCCGGCGTATTTCAACGACAGCCAGCGGCAGGCGACCAAAGATGCTGGAAAAATCGCCGGTCTCGAAGTCAAGCGAATCATCAATGAACCGACGGCGGCGGCGCTGGCGTTCGGTCTTGACAAGAAAGAGGGCGACCGCAAGATCGCGGTGTACGACCTTGGTGGCGGTACGTTCGACATTTCGATTATTGAAATTGCCGAGCTTGATGGCGAGCATCAGTTTGAAGTGCTATCGACCAACGGCGACACCTTCCTTGGTGGCGAAGATTTTGACCAGCGGTTGATCGACTACATTGTGACCGAGTTTAAGAAAGATCAGGGCGTCGATCTCAAGAATGATGTGCTGGCGTTACAGCGGCTGAAAGAAGCGGCGGAAAAAGCGAAGATCGAGTTGTCGAGTTCGCAGCAGACCGAAGTGAACTTGCCGTATATCACGGCGGATGCGTCGGGGCCGAAGCACTTGTCGATAAAGATCACCCGCGCCAAATTCGAGGCGCTGGTTGAGGATTTGATCGAGCGCACCATTGCGCCGTGCCGGACTGCGATCAAGGACGCGGGCGTCAAACTTTCCGACATCGGCGACGTGATTCTGGTTGGCGGCATGACGCGCATGCCGAAGGTACAGGAGAAGGTAAAAGAATTTTTCGGCAAAGAGCCGCGTAAAGACGTGAACCCTGATGAAGCGGTGGCTGTCGGCGCGGCGGTGCAAGGTTCGGTGCTGGCCGGTGAGCGGCGCGATGTGCTGCTGCTCGACGTGACGCCGCTGTCGCTTGGCATTGAAACGCTGGGCGGCGTGATGACCAAGTTGATCCAGAAGAACACGACGATTCCGACCAAGGCATCGCAGGTCTTCTCGACCGCCGACGACA
>JAISPI010000180.1 GCA_031275075.1 Burkholderiales bacterium
GGCGCTTCGACCGACAAAGGCGAGTTGGCGCTTGGGCAAAACATGCTGGTCGCTTTCATGCCGTGGAACGGCTACAACTACGAAGATTCGATTCTGATCAACGAACACATTGTGGCGGATGACCGTTACACGTCGATCCACATTGAGGAATTGACGGTGGTGGCGCGTGACACGAAGCTCGGCGCTGAGGAACTCACCCGCGATGTGCCGTCGCTCGGTGAGGCGCAGCTGTCGCGGCTTGACGAGGCCGGCATCGTTTACATCGGCGCCGAAGTTGAAGCGGGCGACGTACTCGTCGGCAAAGTGACGCCGAAGGGCGAAACACAACTGACACCGGAAGAAAAACTGCTGCGGGCGATCTTCGGCGAGAAGGCGTCCGATGTTAAAGACACCAGTCTGCGTGTGCCGTCCGGGATGGCGGGAACGGTGATTGATGTGCAGGTGTTCACCCGCGAGGGGCTGGCGCGCGATTCGCGGGCGCAGCAAATCATTGATCACGAATTGAAGAATTACCGCCTCGATTTGAACGATCAGTTGCGTATCGTCGAAGACGACGCGTTCGCGCGGCTGGAGCGTCTTTTGACCGGCAAGAAAGTCAATGGCGGTCCGAAACGGATCGCCAAAGGAACGGCGATTACCGGCGACTATTTGAAAGAGGTGCCACGTCACGACTGGTTTGACATTCGTCTTGCCGATGAAACGACGGCGCAGCAAATGGAAGCGATCAAGGAATCACTGGCGCAGATGCGTGTACGTTTCGATGAAACGTTTGAAGTCAAGAAACGCAAGCTGACACAAGGCGATGAGTTGCCGCCAGGTGTTCAAAAAATGGCGAAGGTGTACGTTGCCGTGAAACGCCGTTTGCAGGCTGGCGACAAAATGGCAGGCCGTCACGGCAACAAGGGTGTGGTGTCGAAGATCGTGCCGGCAGAAGACATGCCATACACTGCCGACGGGATACCGGTGGATATCGTGCTGAACCCGTTGGGGGTGCCGTCACGGATGAACATCGGTCAAATTTTGGAAGTGCATTTGGGCTGGGCAGCAAAAGGGCTGGGACAAAAGATCGACCGGATGTTGAAAGCGCAGACGAATGCGAAGGAAGTCCGCAAATACCTCGAAGAGATTTACAACAAACGCGGTCAACCGGAAGACATCAAAGGGCTTTCCGATGATGAGGTTCTTGAGATAGCGGACAACTTGCGCGGCGGTGTTCCGTTCGCGACGCCGGTATTTGACGGTGCCAACGAAGGCGAGATCAAGCACATGCTGGATATGGCCGAACTGCCGCGCTCCGGCCAGCAGACGTTGTACGACGGTCGCACGGGCGACGCCTTCGACCGTCCGGTCACCATCGGCTACATGCATATGCTGAAACTGCACCACCTCGTTGACGACAAGATGCACGCGCGCTCAACCGGTCCGTACAGTCTGGTGACACAGCAGCCGTTGGGCGGTAAAGCGCAGTTCGGCGGCCAGCGTTTCGGCGAAATGGAAGTGTGGGCGCTGGAGGCTTACGGCGCTTCGCATACGTTGCAGGAAATGCTGACAGTGAAGTCGGACGACGTGGCGGGCCGTACCAAGGTCTATGAAAGCATCGTCAAGGGTGATCACAAGATCGAAGCGGGAATGCCCGAATCGTTCAATGTGCTGGTCAAGGAAATTCGTTCGCTGGCGATTGATGTCGATATGGAAACCAAACCCTGAGACGGGCAACGATGAAAGTTTCAACACGATATCTCGCTATGACGGCATGCATCGACTTTAAAACGAACGGTTGCATGAGTGCCACAACAGAAACGGAGTACGCATGAAAGCGCTTCTCGATTTATTCAAGCAAGTAACTCAGGACGAAGAGTTTGATTCAATCAAGGTGGGGCTGGCCTCGCCGGAAAAAATTCGCGCCTGGTCCTACGGTGAAGTCAAAAAACCGGAGACGATCAATTACCGGACGTTCAAACCCGAACGCGACGGCTTGTTCTGTGCCAAGATTTTCGGCCCGGTCAAGGATTACGAATGTCTGTGCGGTAAATACAAACGGCTGAAACACCGTGGTGTGATTTGTGAAAAATGTGGTGTTGAAGTAACGCTGACCAAAGTGCGGCGTGAACGGATGGGACATATCGAATTGGCCAGTCCGGTATCGCACATCTGGTTCTTGAAGAGCTTGCCATCGCGGTTGGGGATGGTGCTCGACATGGCGCTGCGCGACATCGAAAGAGTGCTTTATTTCGAGGCGTATGTGGTGACCGACCCGGGGCTGACGCCGTTAAACCGTTGCCAGCTTCTGACCGAAGAGGATTATGGGGCGAAGATCGAGCAGTACGGCGATGACTTCCGTGCCAGCATGGGCGCCGAGGGCATTCGCGACTTGCTGAAAGGGCTTAACATCACCCATGAAGTCGATCGTCTGCGCAAAGAATTGATCGCGACCAATTCGGAAGCAAAGATCAAGAAGATCGCCAAGCGATTGAAAGTGCTTGAGGCGTTCGTCAAATCCGGGATCAAGCCGGAATGGATGGTTCTTGAAGTGCTGCCGGTATTGCCGCCCGAATTGCGGCCGTTGGTGCCGCTCGACGGTGGTCGTTTTGCGACATCGGATTTGAATGATTTGTACCGCCGTGTGATCAACCGCAACAACCGGTTGAAACGGTTGCTCGAACTGAAAGCGCCGGACATCATCGTGCGCAATGAAAAGCGGATGCTGCAAGAAGCAGTCGATTCGCTGCTCGACAATGGCCGTCGCGGAAAGGCGATGACCGGCGCCAACAAACGGCCATTGAAATCGCTGGCCGACATGATCAAGGGCAAGGGCGGCCGCTTCCGTCAAAACCTGCTCGGTAAGCGGGTCGATTATTCGGGCCGTTCGGTGATCGTCGTTGGTCCGCAATTGAAGCTGCATCAATGCGGTCTGCCGAAATTGATGGCGCTCGAACTGTTCAAGCCATTCATCTTTAACAAACTGGAGATGATGGGGCGCGCGACGACGATCAAGGCGGCGAAGAAGATGGTGGAAAACCAGGAGCCTATCGTTTGGGACATTCTGGAAGAAGTCATCCGCGAACATCCTGTGCTGCTCAACCGGGCGCCGACATTGCATCGTCTCGGAATTCAAGCGTTTGAGCCGGTGCTGATCGAAGGCAAGGCGATTCAGTTGCATCCGCTGGTATGTACGGCGTTCAACGCCGACTTCGACGGCGACCAAATGGCCGTGCACGTACCGTTGTCGCTGGAAGCGCAAATGGAAGCGCGTACGTTGATGCTGGCGTCGAACAACGTGTTGCTGCCGTCAAACGGCGAGCCGTGTATCGTGCCGTCGCAGGACATCGTGCTCGGCCTGTATTACGCGACGCGCGAGAAGATCGGCGCCAAAGGCGAGGGCATGTTGTTTACCGACGTGGCCGAATTGTCGCGCGCTTACGATACCAAGCAAGCCGAATTGCACGCCAAAGTGACGGTGCGTATTCGCGAAATGGCCAAAGATGGCGACGATTTGCAGGAACGAATCACGCGCTATGAAACGACGGTAGGCCGGGCGTTGTTGTCGGAAATTCTGCCGGCCGGAATGCCCTTCTCGGCGCTCAACAAACCGCTGAAGAAGAAAGAAATTTCAAAACTCATCAACATGAGCTTCCGGTTGTGCGGGTTGCGTGAGACGGTGATTTTTGCTGACAAGCTGATGCAGTCCGGTTACGCGCTGGCGACCCGTTGCGGTATTTCGTTTGCCGCCGACGACATGATGGTGCCGGAGGAAAAGAGGGCGATCATCGAAATCGCCGAAAAAGAAGTCAAAGAAATCGAACGGCAGTACACCTCTGGTTTGGTTACACACGGCGAACGCTACAACAAGGTGGTCGATATTTGGGGCCGTGCCGGTGACGATATCGCCAAGGTGATGATGGCGCAATTGTCGAAAATGAATGTGGTCGACCGCGAAGGCAAGACCGTCACTCAAGATTCGTTCAACGCGATCTACATGATGGCCGATTCGGGCGCACGGGGTTCGGCGGCGCAGATTCGCCAGTTGGCCGGAATGCGGGGTTTGATGGCGCGTCCGGACGGCTCGATTATCGAAACGCCGATTACCGCGAATTTCCGCGAAGGGTTGAACGTGTTGCAGTACTTCATCTCGACACACGGCGCTCGTAAAGGTCTGGCCGATACCGCGTTGAAAACGGCGAACTCGGGATATCTGACGCGCCGTCTGGTTGACGTGACGCAAGACTTGGTGGTGACTGAAAACGATTGCGGCACCTACAACGGCGTGATGTTGAAGGCACTGACCGAAGGCGGTGAAGTGGTTGAGCCGTTGCGCGATCGTATTTTGGGGCGCGTTACGGCCAGTGATGTGGTTCATCCCGAAACGCAGGTCACGTTGTACGAAGCGGGGACGCTGTTAGGCGAGGAAGAAGTCGAGCAAATCGAACTGCTTGGCATCGACGAAGTTAAAGTGCGAGCGCCGCTGACCTGTGAAACGCGCTATGGTTTGTGCGCGAAGTGCTACGGGCGTGATTTGGGGCGCGGTCATCTGGTGAACGTCGGCGAAGCGGTTGGTGTGATTGCGGCGCAATCGATTGGCGAACCGGGAACGCAGTTGACCATGCGAACCTTCCATATCGGTGGCGCGGCATCGCGGACGGCTGTGGCGTCGCACGTCGAAGCGAAGTCGGCGGGTACGGTGCGTTTCTCGGCGCAAATGCGCTATGTGACCAATGTTAAGGATGCGTTGGTCGTCATCGCGCGTTCCGGCGAAATTTCGATTCACGACGACAATGGCCGTGAGCGCGAGCGCCACAAGATTCCCTACGGCGCAACACTGCTGGTTAAGGACGGTGAAGCGATCAAGGTCGGCAAGTCGCTGGCGCAGTGGGACGCGACAGCGCGTCCGATCGTCACCGAGTACAGCGGTCGAATCAAATTTGAAAACGTCGAGGAAGGCGTGACCGTCGCCAAACAGGTTGACGACGTCACCGGCTTGTCGACGCTGGTGGTGATCGATCCGAAACGTCGCGCCGGCAGCGCCGCCAAAGGTGTTCGTCCGCAGGTGAAGCTGCTGGACGAAAACGGAGCGGAAATCTTTTTGGCGGGTTCCGACCAGCCGGTGAACATCACCTTCCAGCTCGGTTCCATCATTACGGTGAAAGATGATCAGGTGGTCAACGTCGGCGATGTGCTGGCGCGGATTCCGCAGGAGACATCGAAGACGCGTGACATCACCGGCGGTTTGCCTCGGGTGGCGGAGCTGTTTGAAGCGCGTTCGCCGAAAGACGCCGGGGTGTTGGCCGAAGTGACCGGTACGGTTTCTTTCGGTAAGGATACCAAGGGCAAACAACGGTTGGTGATTACCGATCTCGATGGCGTGCCGCACGAATATCTGATTCCCAAGGATAAACATGTGATGGCGCACGACGGTCAAGTCGTCAACAAGGGCGAAATGATCGTCGACGGCCCGGCCGATCCGCACGATATTCTGCGCCTGCTCGGCGTGGAAGCGTTGGCGCGTTACATCACCGACGAAGTGCAGGATGTTTACCGGCTGCAAGGCGTGAAGATCAACGACAAGCATATTGAAGTCATCGTCCGCCAGATGCTGCGTCGCGTTCAGGTGCATGACGCCGGCGAAACGCGCTTCATCCCGGGTGAGCAGGTCGATCGGTCGGAAATCCTTGACGAGAACGATCGCGCGACCAAAGCGGGCAAACAGCCGGCAACTTACGAGCATATGCTTTTGGGGATCACCAAGGCGTCGCTGTCCACCGATTCCTTTATCTCGGCGGCTTCGTTCCAGGAAACAACCCGGGTGCTGACCGAAGCGGCGATCATGGGCAAGCGCGACGATTTGCGCGGACTCAAGGAAAACGTCATCGTTGGCCGATTGATTCCGGCGGGAACGGGGCTGGCGCACCATAACTTGCGCCGCGCCCAGAAGCACCATGACCCGCATGCGGCGTTGATGGCGGCGGCGGCACAGGTTGATGACGAAATGATGAAATCGGCGCCGGAGCTTTAATACGGAAGCACAAAGAAAAACGGCGCCGGGAAACCGGCGCCGTTTTTT
>JAISPI010000041.1 GCA_031275075.1 Burkholderiales bacterium
CTGGCGATGGCGTACACCCCCGGCGTTGCCGCAGCATGCGACGAGATCGTGGCGCGTCCTGAAGAAGTGCGTCGGTTAACGGCGCGCGGCAATTTGATTGCGGTGGTTACCAATGGGACGGCGGTGCTCGGGTTGGGCAATATTGGTCCACTGGCGGCAAAGCCGGTGATGGAAGGCAAAGCGGTTCTGTTCAAGAAATTCGCTGGCGTTGATTGTTTCGACTTGGAAATTCACGAGCCGGACCCGCGGCGAATGACGGACATGATTTGCGCGCTGGAGCCGACCTTCGGTGGCATCAACCTTGAAGACATCAAGGCGCCGGAGTGTTTCTACATTGAAGAACACTGCCGTCAGCGAATGAAGATTCCGGTGTTTCACGACGATCAACACGGAACGGCGATCATCGTCGGCGCGGCGCTGACCAACGGTTTGCGCGTCGTTGACAAAAAAATCGAAGAAATCAAAATTGTTTGTTCCGGCGCGGGCGCGGCAGCGCTGTCGTGTCTGAAGCTGTTGGTATTGCTCGGCGCCAAACGCGAAAACATCTGGATTTCCGACATTCACGGTGTCGTTTATGAAGGCCGTGAAGTGGAGATGGACGAGCACAAAGCGCAGTTCACGCAAAAAACCGACAAACGAAAGTTAGCGGAAATTTTGCCGGGCGCGGATGTGTTTCTTGGGCTGTCGGTCGGAGGGGTGCTGAAGCAAGAGTGGCTGCCGTCGATGGCGGACAAACCGCTGGTGTTCGCGTTGGCCAACCCGGAGCCGGAAATTCGTCCGGAGCTTGTCAAGGAAGTGCGTCCCGACGCGGTGATCGCGACCGGGCGTTCGGATTACCCAAACCAAGTCAACAATGTTCTGTGTTTCCCGTTTCTCTTTCGTGGCGCGCTTGATGTTGGCGCCACCCAGATCAACGACGCAATGAAAATAGCCTGTGTCCGCGCCATTGCCGATTTGGCGATGGACGAGCAATCCGAAATCGTGGCGGCGGCGTACAACACCAACGATTTGCGTTTCGGTGCGGAATACCTGATCCCAAAACCGTTCGACCCGCGGTTGATTCTAAAAATTGCGCCGGCAGTGGCGAAAGCGGCGATGGATTCGGGCGTGGCGACACAGCCGATCGAAAATTTTGAGGCGTATCACCAACAACTTCGGCAATTCGTCTATCACTCCGGTTTTCTGATGAAACCGGTGTTCGAGGCGGCCAAGGCGGCACCCAAACGCATTGTGCTGGCCGAGGGCGAAGACCCACGGATGTTGCGGGCGGTACAGATTTTGCGCGATGAAAAAATCGCCGAACTGACCTTGATTGGTCGCCCGCAAATGATTGAACAAAAGATTGCGCGTCTGGGCCTGCGTCTCAAACCAGGGCGAGATTTTGAAATCATCAACCCCGAACGTTATGATCGTTATCAGGAATATTGTGCGGATTACTATGCGCTGACACAGCGCAAAGGTGTATCGTTTGACTACGCGAGGCTGGAGGCAAGACGGCGGCCAACACTGATCGGCGCGATGACGGTTCGCCGTGGCGAAGCCGATGGAATGGTCTGCGGACTGGTCACCACCTATGCGTTGAACTTGTATTACATCGACCAGATCATCGGGCGGCGCCCCGGCGCCGAAACCTACGCGGCAATGAACGGATTGATGTTGCCGGGTCAGACATTGTTCATCACCGATACGTACATCAACCCTGATCCGACGCCGGAACAGCTGGCGGAAATCACGTTGATGGCCGCGCGCGAAATGCGGCGCTTCGGTTTGGAGCCGAAAGTGGCGCTGCTGTCGCATTCGAGTTTTGGCACCAGCGATTTGCCATCTGCTCGAAAAATGCGCGACACGCTGCCGCTGATTCAGGCGTTGGACCCATCGCTGGAAGTCGAAGGAGAAATTCAAGGTGATTCGGCGCTCAGCGAAACGGTGCGTATGACCGTCTTTCCGGAAGCCAAGCTGACGGGTTCGGCCAATCTTTTGGTGATGCCGTCGCTTGACGCGGCCAACATAGCGTTCAACTTGCTTAAAATTACCGGCGGCAACAACGTGACCATCGGCCCGATTCTGCTCGGTGTCAACGCGCCTATTCATATTCTGACACCGTCAGCGACGGTGCAACGAATCGTCAACATGACGGCACTGGCAGTAGCGGAAGTGAAGCTTGAAGAAAACAGCGCGGAGAAAGCTGTACGATAAACAGAAACAGATTGGGGAGAATTTGTTGCCATGATTTCTTTTGCGGTGTATTTATTTGCCGGGGTGGCGGTGCTGATGGTGATATTGGCATTGGCCTGGATCGGTCCGAGATTGTTTTCAGCACCCGGCGTCCGCGCCGGAGTAGATCGGGAAACCACCAATCTTGAGGTGTATCGAGACGAGCTGGCGCAACTGGCCGTTGATTATCAATGCGGACGGATTTCGGCGGAGGCGCTGGAAGATGCGCGCACCGAGTTGAATCGTCGCTTGCTTGACGATACCAGCGAAGGCGATGCAAACAAGGACAGGATGCGCATGCCGGCGCGTTCAGTCGGTATTGTCGTGATGTTGCTGGTGCCGTTGGCGGCGGCCGGGTTGTATCTGAACATCGGTAGTGCCGACGCCTTGAAAATTGTCTCCAATGATGAAATCAATTTTTACCAACAACTGCAGGAACGTTTGCGGAGCCATCCGAACGATGCGCGCGCTTGGGTGATCCTGGGTCGCTATGAAATGGAAAGGAACCGTTTCAGGGAAGCGGAAAAAGCGTTTGAATCAGGGATAGAAGCATCGCCGAAAGTGGCGAACGACGCGAACGTGTTGTGTGATTTGGCCGAAGCCATCGGGATGGCGCAGGGAGGGACATTCGAAGGCCGACCGCGCGAGCTGGTCGAAAAGGCGTTGACATTGGCTCCCGACAACGCGCGAGTGCTCGAAATGGCGGGAGGCGCGGCGTACGAAGCGCGCGATTACGCCAGTGCGATCGGCTATTGGAAGGCGCTGCTTGCACAGATTCCAGAAGACTCGCAAGCGTATCGGCAACTCGATGCGGCGATCACTTATATTGAGACAGAAGCAAGGGTAGCGCAGTCCGCAGCGGAGATGACGTCCGCTAATGCCGCACTTGGAAACCAAACACCATGAATACGCCGCTTGTCGGCGCAAAAGCGTGACACTCAGAGGACGCGATGATGAGCGAAACGACGACGAAAGTGACCGACGATGTGATCGTTGTCGGCGCCGGCGCTTCTGGTTTGGTGGCAGCGTATCGGCTGGCTAAAAAAGGGCACCGTGTCCGCGTGCTGGAGGCGGCGCCGCGTACCGGCGGTGTTATTGCCTCAGCCCGTTGCGACGGAATGTTGTGGGAGTCGGGGCCGAACAGCGGGATGGACACAACACCGCTGATCAACGAATTGCTGGACTCGCTTGGAATTCGTGAACAACGTGCTGACGCGCGTAAAATCGCTGACCGCCGCTTTATTGTGCGCGGCGGACAATTGATTCCACTGCCGATGTCGGGGCCGGCTTTTTTTTCGACCCCGTTGTTTTCAGCCGGAACCAAACTTGGTTTGCTGCGCGAGCCGTTCATCGCGCGTTCATCGGCTGAAGCCGACGAAAGCGTCGCAGCGTTTGTTCGGCGACGGCTGGGGACAGAATTTCTCGATTATGCGATTGAACCGTTCGTTGCCGGAATTTTCGCTGGCGATCCTGAGCAGTTGTCGGTGCAGGCGGCGTTTCCGAAACTGTTTGCGCTCGAACAACGTTACGGCGGGCTGATCCGCGGGTTGATTCTCGGCGCGCGTGAACGCAAACGACAACGAGAAAAATCAAAAAACAGCGCCAAAAGTTTTTCATTCAACGACGGCATGCAAGTGCTGACCGACGCACTGGCGCGTGGATTAACCGCTGCGAACGGTGTCATCGAAACCGGCGTCCGGGTGACGAGCATCGCTTGCGAGGCAGAAGGTTGCTGGACAGTATGCGGCATTCGCAGTGAAGATCAAAACGGTGAGGCAGTGTATCGTGCCGGTAGCGTGGTGTTTGCTACGCCTGCCGATGCTACGGCGACGCTGCTGGCGTCGTTGAAAATGCCGTGGGTCGATGACGCAGTGCAAGCATTGCGTGATATTCCTTATGCGCCGGTGTCGATCATCATCAGCGCCTGGCGGCGTGAGGCGGTGATGCATTCGCTGGACGGTTTCGGCTTTCTTGTGCCGCGCAAGGAAAACAAGCGCATTCTGGGAACGCTGTTTTCGAGCAGCATGTTCGATCACCGCGCCGACGAAACACATGCGGTGCTGACCACATTCATTGGCGGAATGCGTCAACCCGAACTGCCGGGGCGTGGTGATGACGTTTTGCAGGAAATGGCCGAAAACGATTTGGCGTCGCTAATTGGCGTGAAAGGAACGCCATTGTGGACAAAGGTTAGCCGTCATCCGCGGGCAATTCCGCAATACACTTTCGGACATCTTGATCGCGTGCGTCGTGTTGAGACCGTTCAAAAGCATGCGCCGGGACTTTTCTTCTGCGCCAACTGGCGTGGAGGTATTTCGATCAGCGACTGTATCAAGAACGGACATCTGGTCGCCGACGAAACGGATGCTTTTATTGCATCACGCCGAATGTTGTGATTCCGGCGTGATGCAATAATCCTCTTCGCATCGCTGGTTCGATCTATTTGTTGCGTCTTTGTGCTTGGCAAGCGAATTGTCTTGCTGTAGTGTGTGCGTGAAAACCCGTTCTATAGAGGAAACTTGATGGAATCAGGCCATTACGGACAGTTGCAGCGGGGATTAAAAAATCGGCACATTCAATTGATTGCGCTGGGCGGCGCAATCGGTACTGGCTTGTTCCTTGGGTCGGCTGGCGTGATGAAAACTGCCGGCCCATCGATGGTGTTGGGGTATGCGATTGGCGGACTCATCGCTTTTCTGATCATGCGACAGTTGGGCGAAATGATCGTGCATGAACCGGTTGCCGGATCATTCAGCCATTTCGCGTACAAATACTGGGGCGACTTCGCCGGTTTCTTTTCCGGCTGGAATTACTGGGCGCTCTACGTGCTGGTAAGTATGGCCGAGTTAACGGCCGTCGCCATCTTCGTGCAATTCTGGTGGCCCGATATCCCGCCTTGGGTGTCGGTGGCAGCATTCTTTCTGTTGATCAACGCGATCAATCTTGCCAATGTACGTTTGTACGGCGAAATGGAATTCTGGTTTGCGATCATCAAAGTTGTGGCGGTGATCAGCATGATTCTGCTCGGTGGTTATTTGTTATTGACCAACACCGGCGGTGAACAAGCAAGTATCAGCAACCTGTGGGCGCATGGCGGTTTCTTTCCGATGGGACTTTCCGGCTTGCTGATGGCGATGGCCATCATCATGTTCTCGTTCGGCGGACTGGAACTCGTCGGTATCGCGGCGGCAGAAACGAGTGAGCCATCGAAAACCATTCCGCGTGCCATCAATCAGGTGCTTTACCGGATTCTGATCTTCTACATTGGCGCGCTAACCGTATTGTTGGCGCTGTATCCGTGGAATACACTGGTCGAAATCATCGGTCAGGGTGGGCACGATTACAGCAACAGTCCATTTGTATTGATTTTTTCGCAAATCGGCATTCCGAGCGCCGCGCACATTCTGAACTTCGTGGTCCTGACGGCGGCGCTGTCGGTGTACAACAGTTGCGTCTATTGCAACAGCCGAATGCTTTACGGTTTGGCGTTGCAAGGTAATGGGCCAAAAGTGTTGATGAAAGTTGACAGACGCGGCGTACCGATTGTGGCGCTGTTTCTGTCGTCGGCAGCAACACTCATCTGCGTAGCGATTAACTATCTGGCTCCGAAAGAAGCGATGGTCATCCTGATGTCGCTGGTTGTTGCGGCGCTGGTGATTAACTGGGCGATGATCAGTCTGGCACATCTCAAGTTTCGCGCCGCTCAGGAACGCGCCGGAGTTGCAACCGCATTTAAAGCCTTCTGGTATCCGTTCGGCAATTACTTATGCATTGCCTTCGTTGTTTTTATCCTCGTTATTATCATGCTGATGCCAGGCATGGCGCCGTATCAGAAAATTGCCGCTGGCGAGGTCGGAACAGGACTTCTGATGCTGGTTCAAAACATCAGCATGTCCGTCATCGCCATTCCGTTTTGGGTACTGCTTCTGTGGATGGGATTCCAATATAAGCGCAAAGTGGCGCAGCAGAAGCAGAGTACGCGAATGTAACCGCGCTTTGTTTTTCGAAAAACACCCTAGCGGTCTTGGCTTTTAAACCGATAATACTCTTCCAGCGTTGCGCCCCGGCAGCGCGTTGCCAACCATGAAAAAAGCGTCTCAAGATCAGCGTAAAGTTTTTCGATGTGTTCTGTGGTTTGGAATGTTGGGCTGCCGCCCGGCATGAATTCCGACGAATGCAGCATGAACTCGATGTAATCGGCGTCGGGTTCGGCAAGTACACGCGCAGCCAGCGTTTGCATCGCGACGACGTTATCGCTGCGTGGCCGCAACCAAGTGACTGATGGTACGTTTGATTTGCCGCGGCAGCGAGCAAAGAAATTTTTGGCGGCATTGGTCAACGCACCGTATTTGAGCCGCGTGGTCATCGGCACTTCCAGCAGCGTTGAATCACCGGCGCGTTCGATATGATCGAGATCGAGAAAATAGGCTTGCCGGGGGAAGGCGCGATAATCGGTGCCGCCTTGACCGGCGGGATCACCCTTTGTGGCGCGCCAGGAAATCTCCGGCGTGACCGAGCAATCGCTGTGGTAATGACATTCGGCGAGCAGCTTCGCATAACGCGCATTGAATGCCCAACGTCCGGCGCGGTGGCTGACCATCGGCGTTTGGAAAACGTCTTCGAGTAAGCGATGGGTAACGAGAAATTTTTCGCGCATCACCGCTTCGGGGTATTCGATCAGATAAGGTTGGCGGCGGTTGTCGTCGTCCGTTAGTGGCGTGAGCGGCGGATTGTTCCAAGCATGAACGTGTGTGCCAATTTCGCCGGTTCCCTTGCGCAAAACGTCACGGCCAAAGACCTGAAACACCGGATCGTTCGCCATCTCAAAATTGGTCAGGTACACCGGCTTGAACGCAAAACGCTCACACAGTGTCTGGAAACGCTGCAAATAGCGAGCGTTTTCGGTGGTGATGTCACGACGATGCACCCACAGATTGTCGCCTTCGGTGTCGATGGTGATGATGAAAAACGGCGGGCGCATGAACGCTGGAAATCGATTTACAATACTCCGATTGTATAGGAAACCACGGTCGCCATGTCTGTCGAGGGTTCTCGTCCGTTCATACCGCAGCGGGTGTTGCTCATCAAGCTTCGCCATCACGGCGACGTGCTGCTCACCACGCCGTTGATCCGTGCCCTGCACCATGCCTACCCCGATGTCGAGGTGGATGCGCTGATTTACCGCGAAACCGAGGACATGTTGCGCCATAACCCGCAGGTAGTGCAGCGGTGGCTCATTGATCGTAACTGGAAAAAAGAGGGTGTTCGGATACAGGTCGGATGCGAATGGCGGTTATGGCGGGCGCTGAAAGCACGGCGTTACGACCTGCTGATCCATTTGACTGAAAGCTGGCGCGGCGCGGCGTTGGCGCGTAGCTTGGGGACAAAACGCAGCGTTGCCTTCGATTATCCGCGCCGCGATAATAGTTTTTGGCGGTGCAGCTTTACCGATTTGGTGCCATTGCCGGGAGAGCCGTGCCACAACGCAGCATTGCAACTATCAACGTTGATGGCATTGGGGCTGACACCGAAAGGCGAAGATTTCCCCTTGTCGTTGTCCGTCGATGAAACGGCGCGAACCGTTTTTCTCGATACGTTACGGCGTACCGGTTGGCAAGGAGAGCCTTATCTGCTGATACATCCGGGCGCGCGCTGGTTTTTCAAATGCTGGGAAGACGCTTCCTTTTCCGCGTTGATCGACGCGCTGATCGCGCGCGGACACACCATCGTGTTAACCGGAGCGCCGGACGCGCGTGAAATGGCGATGGCTGCCAACATCCTGGCGTATCTCAAAAACAAGGTGCGAGTGTATTCGCTGGTCGGGCAGTTGTCGCTCGCCGAATTGGCGGCAGCGATCGGTGGAGCGCAGTTATTCATCGGCGTCGATTCGGTGCCGATGCACATGGCGGCAGCGCTGCAAATACCGGGCGTGACCTTGTTCGGGCCAAGCAAAGTGCACGAGTGGTCGCCTTGGCAAGCGCCGATCACCGTGCTGAAAGCCTCTGACTGGACAACGTTGCCACACCCCGACAGCATCGACACGGCAACGACAACCCGTTATCTGGCAGCGATTCCGGTTGAAGCGGTTTTGGAAGCGGTGTTGGCGCGGATTAGTCGCGCCCGTTAATCATTTTGGAGACAATGCCTTTGTCCGTAGTGTTTTCACCGATAAAGACGCCGGCAAGATGCGCCATTACATACAGGCCGACAAAGTATCCGCAGTAGATATGTATTGTTTTTAAAACAGCGCGCACTTCGCGCACGTCGTCTCCCCTCGGGCCGAATTTCAAGAACAATCCTATGATGAGAATCAAGGCTAAAGCGGCGTAGAGCAAAATATACAGCCCACCCCGCAGCTTTTGATTTGAAGTTGCCTCTTTGGAAAACGGTAAATTGAATTTTGGCTTGTTCGTAAAGAAGTCTATAAATCGCAAAATCAGCAAAGCGACTAACGCATAGCCCGCATAAAAATGCCATTCAAACATAGGGGTTCTGATTTTTCTTGCGATACTGCTCGCGTCTTGAGATGAAATCGAAATACCGTTTTCCGACAAAGAAGAAGCAATGACCTTGGCGATTCCTGGAATGTTCAACCAAGTGGCGTTTAAAAACGCGGTGAAAAGCGCCAACAACACACACAGAGCTATCGTCCAATGCAAAAGCCTGTGTAAAAATGAAAAATACGTTTGATTCATGCGGTCATCCGTCTCTTAAAAAACCATTAAAAAGGAGAAGTTAGGCAACCTGACAAAACACGGAACAGGAAAAACC
>JAISPI010000124.1 GCA_031275075.1 Burkholderiales bacterium
ATGTCGCTGATGTAACCTTTTGCTGCCCGGTCGATCCGTTCAGCAGCCAACGAAAGCTTGCGATTATCAAATACCCCCACTACCACACAAGCTGTCCTTTGCTTCTCAGGGTTTCCGCTTTTTATGGTAAATTCCATTATGTCCTCTTTTTTAAAAAAAGCGCCGGTATAAAAAGGCGCCGTACACGCATTATCGGCAAACTGCCGCAGAAAATCAAAATCTTTATGATCTTCAAGCGCAGCCTCATCCGCGAACTCACCATTAATGCCGCCGGCTTGTTCGTTGTTGCGATCGCTATTTTATTCACCAACCAAGCATTACGCCTGCTAGGCCTCGCTGCCGGCGGGCGGTTTGATACGGAAGGCCTTTTGCCGATGCTGGGATTCTATGCGTTGCAATACCTTCCTATTTTGTTGACCATCACATTATTCCTGACTGTTTTGCTGTCGTTGACGCGCGCTTATCGTGACAGTGAAATGATCGTCTGGTTTTCGGCCGGACAGCCGCTTACTGCTTGGGCGCGGCCTCTCCTGGGGTTTTCCGCCTCTTTTCTGGTTGCCATCGTTGCTTTGTCATTGTTCTTGACGCCTTGGGCGCAACAGCAGCGATTGCAATATCAGAAACAACTGGAGGCGCGTGACGAACTGTCATTACTGGCGCCGGGATTGTTCCGTGAATTCAAGCGAGCCGGACTGGTGGTGTACATAGAAAGCATCAATCCGTTTACCGGCACGATCAAAAACATTTTCTTGCAGTCGATCAACAAACCACGTAGCGAAACCTTGTCCGCACAATCGGCCATCATTGAAACCTTTCCGAATGGCGACCGTTTCCTCGTCATGTCGCAGGGCAACCGTAGCGTCGGCACTCCTGGAAAAGCCGATTACCAGATTATTGAATTCGACCAATTGGGGCGTCTTATCGAACCCGCTGAAATCGAAGCGATCGAGCCGACGATTCGAGCCATGCCGACACTCGCTCTTTGGAAAACCGATGACGCTCCGGAAGCCGCCGAGCTTTTCTGGCGCTTGTCAATTCCAATCATGGCGCTGATGCTTACCTTAATGGCGTTGCCACTCAGCTACGTTAACCCGCGCATGGGCCGTTCGTTCAACCTGTTGGCCGCTGTGCTGTTGTATTTAATTTATTCAAATAGCCTCAATATCGTTCAAAGTCTGATCGCGCAGGAGAAGTTGTCGCTCTGGGTGGGATTGTTGTTGCCGCACGGCACGGCCGCATTGTTGACAGGCTTGTTGTTGTACCACCGCACCCAAATTTACACGTTCTGGCGGCGCCCCCCCGCAAATACGCCATCACCTCCCGCTGCCGCCTCATGAGTACATTGCGACGTTACCTCCGTCGTGAAATTCTGATTGACACGCTGTCACTGCTCGCCGTGATAGTAATGATCTTTGCGTTTTTCGACCTGATCAACGAACTCGGCGATGTCGGTCGCCGCGGCCGGACACTGGCGACGGCCTTTCTCTACGTCACGCTACACCTGCCATCACGGATTTATGAACTTGCGCCCATCGCCGCACTGCTCGGTACCCTTTCCGTTCTCGCTCGAATGGTATCAACCTCCGAACTTACCGTCATGCGCGTTTCTGGCATGTCACTCGCGCAAATCAGTCTGACCATCTTTCAAGTCAGCGTGCCTATCGCCCTTGTCACCTTTCTCGCCGGTGAATTCGTTGCGCCGCCCGCCGACCGTCTGGCGCAAACCGTTCGCGCCGTCCACCACAACAGCAACAACCAAATGATCGCGCAACAATTTTCCTCCGGTTTCTGGTTCAAGGAACAATACACCTTCGCCAACATCCGCGCCGCCACAGCCAGCCATGTGCTCATGGATGTACGGCTGTATGAATTCGATGACGCCATGCGATTGCAACGAATCCGCAGCGCCGAACGCGGCACTTTTTCCGAAACAGACAACGCCTGGCTGCTCGACAACATCGAGGTCACTGAAATTGGCAGCGGCCACCACACACACGTCCATACTGAACCTTTCTATACCTGGCAGACTGTATTGCGCCCGTCGATCCTGACCGTCTTCCAAATACCGCCCGAAAAACTTGAAATCAAAACGCTTTACGACAATATCCGCATTCTCGAAAAAAGCGCACAACCAACCTCACGCTTTGAAATTGCGTTATGGATCAAACTCGTCTATCCGGTCAGTGTTTTCGTGATGATGTTGTTGGCGCTGCCATTTTCGCAATTCCAACGCCGTCAGGGCAGCGCCTTCTCCAGGCTTCTTATCGGCAGCATGCTTGGTATCACTTTCTATTTTCTGGGGCAGCTGTTTTCTTACCTCGGTGTTTTGAACGACTGGCCTCCGCTCACCTCAGCGTTGGTACCGCTTATCGTTTTTCTGGGCATCACATTTGCTTTGCTCTGGCGACAGGAAAGGCGATGACCCGGGCAAAGCTGTGTTCGTCAAATGAACACGAAGCAACATCTTCTGCCGCTACTGACTGTTTTTCGCAACGCCTCTATCCGATTATCGCCGCCATTCCTTTTGGCAAAGTCACCACCTACGGCACCCTCGCTCACCTCGCCGGTTCCTCGCGTGCCGCCCGACAAGTCGGTGGCGTATTACGCCATTTACCCAAGAACACCACCTTGCCTTGGCATCGCGTCATCAACCATCAAGGCAGAATTTCGCTAACGGGAAATTCTTTTGCTCAGCAAAAACGCAAGTTGCGGAAAGAAGGTGTTGTCTTCAGAAAAGACGGCTCCATCGACTTGAAAATCTTTGGCTGGAACATTGGCTAAAAACAACAGGGGCGTCGTATAAACGACGCCCCTGTCTTTAAAACTTCCGTATGCAAATACTCAGTTCTTGCTCTGATCCACCAAACGGTTCTTCTTGATCCAAGGCATCATCGCCCGCAACTGCTCGCCCACCCGCTCGATCGGATGCTCCGCCGTCAGGCGGCGGCGTGAAATCATCCCCGGCGCGCCCGCCTTGTATTCAAGGATGAAGCGTTTGGCGTATTCGCCGGTTTGAATGTCATCCAGAATCCAGCGCATCGCTTCCTTGGCGTCTTCATTGATGACGCGCGGACCGGACACATATTCGCCGTACTCCGCATTGTTCGACACCGAATAATTCATGTTGCCGATACCGCCTTCGTAAATCAAATCGACGATCAGCTTCAATTCATGCAGACATTCAAAGTACGCCATCTCCGGCGCGTAACCGGCTTCGACCAGTGTTTCAAAACCGGCCTTGATCAGTTCGACGGTACCGCCGCACAACACGGCCTGCTCACCAAACAAATCGGTTTCGGTTTCTTCTTTGAACGTCGTTTCGATCACGCCGGCACGCGTACCGCCCATCGCTGCCGCGTAGGACAACGCTAAATCGCGCGCTTTTTTCGTGGCGTTCTGATGAACCGCGATCAACATCGGCACACCGCCACCGCCGGCGTAAGTCGAACGCACGGTATGGCCCGGCGCTTTCGGCGCAATCATAATCACATCGATATCATCGCGTGGCGTCACTTGTCCGTAATGGATGTTGAAGCCATGCGCAAACGCCAGCGCCGCACCTTTCTTGAGGTTGGGTTCAACTTCGGCTTTGTACACGTCGCCGATATTTTCGTCGGGCATCAACAGCATCACAACATCAGCGGCTGCCGTTGCGTTGGCAATGGTTTCAACCTTCAACCCGGCGTTCTTGGCTTTGTCCCACGAAGCGCCTCCCTGACGCACGCCGACCACCACTTCAATGCCGGAATCGTGCAGATTCAACGCATGCGCATGCCCCTGCGAACCATAACCAATGATCGCCACCTTTTTGTTCTTGATCAACGAAAGGTCAGCATCTTTGTCGTAATAAACTTTCATGAAAACTCCTTGCTAAAAGAAAAAACAAAAAACATAAATCCGGTGTTTCAAAAATTTTTCAGGACAAACTCCCGTACTCGTATACCGAGCGTTCCTCAATCTACACCCGTAAAATACGTTCGCCACGCCCAATCCCAGATGCGCCGGTACGTACTGTTTCCAGCAATACGCCTGGCTCCAGCGTCTGCAAAAATGCATCGAGCTTGGAAGATGTGCCGGTCAATTCGATGGTGTAACTCTTCTCGGTAACGTCGATGATTTTTCCACGGAAGATATCCGCCATCCGCTTCATCTCCTCACGATCCTTGCCGGACGCACGCACTTTGACCAGCATCAACTCGCGCTCAATATGGCTGCCGTCGGTTAAATCAACCACCTTCACCACTTCCACCAATTTATTCAACTGCTTGGTGATTTGCTCAATCACATCATCAGAGCCTGTCGTGATAATCGTCATCCGCGACATGGTCGCATCTTCGGTGGCCGCAACGGTCAGCGATTCGATGTTGTAACCGCGCGCCGAGAAAAGGCCGGCGACACGCGATAACGCTCCGGCTTCGTTTTCTATCAGAATGGAAAGAATATGTCTCATGGTCTCTTCCTCAGAAAGCGTTTACGGAGCGTCAAACAACACCATTTCAGTCAACCCTTTACCGCCGGGCACCATCGGAAAGACATTTTCTTTGGGGTCGGTGTGAATGTCGAGAAAGACGAGCCTGTCTTTCATCGCCAGCGCTTCCTTGAGCGCCGCTTCGACCTCATCGGATTTGTCAACACGGATTCCGACGTGCCCATAGGCTTCCGCCAGTTTGACGAAATCGGGCAGCGTGTCGAAATACGATTCGGAATAGCGCGAACCATAAAACAATTCCTGCCACTGTCGCACCATTCCCATATAACCGTTATTGAGGTTGACAATCTTGATCGGCAGGTGGTGCTGCTTGCATGTCGCCAGTTCCTGAATACACATCTGGATCGACGCTTCACCGGTCACACACACAACATCGCGTTTCGGATTGGCAATGCGCGCGCCGACAGCCGCCGGCAAACCGAACCCCATCGTTCCCAAACCTCCGGAACTGATCCAGTGTCGCGGCTGATCGAATTTGTAATATTGCGCCGTCCACATCTGGTGCTGGCCAACGTCAGTGGTAATGATCGCCTGTCCTTTGGTCAACCGATGCAAGGTTTCAACCACATATTGCGGTTTGACTTTCTTGCTGTTCGTACTGTATTTCAGGCAATGCTTGCTACGCCAAGCCTCGATTTGCGTCCACCAAGCGTCAAGCGCTTTTTTGTTCGCCGGTTTCGGTGACGCATCAAGCAGCTTCAACATCTCGCGTATTACATCGCCGACATCGCCAACGATAGGAACGTCAACATGAACACGTTTTGAAATTGACGAAGGATCGATATCGATATGAATAATTTTGCGGTCGGGCGGGCCGACGAAATGTTCGACGTTACCAATCACACGATCGTCGAAACGCGCGCCGACGGCCAACAACACATCACAGTGCTGCATCGCCATGTTCGATTCAAACGTTCCGTGCATGCCGAGCATGCCGGTCGATAGCGGATCGCTTCCGGGAAAACCTCCCAACCCCATCATCGTCTGCGTGCATGGAAACCCCAACCGGCGCACCAATTGTGTCAATTCCTCTGCCGCATTGGCGAGAATCACGCCGCCACCGATGTACACCATCGGCCGTTCGGCTGCATGCAACAATTGCATCGCCTTCTTGATCTGCCCAAGATGCGCCTTGACGACCGGATTGTACGAACGCATCGTCAGCGTCTTCGGATAAGAATACTCCGCCACCGCCTGCGTCACATCCTTGGGTATATCGATCAGCACCGGCCCCGGTCTGCCGCTGGTCGCCAGATAAAACGCTTTCTTGAAAGTCAGCGCCAGATCGTTGACGTCCTTGACCAAAAAATTGTGTTTGACACATGGCCGCGTGATGCCGACCGTGTCGCACTCCTGAAACGCATCTTGTCCGATATACGGCGTCGAGACCTGTCCCGAAATGATGACCATCGGAATCGAATCCATATGCGCTGTCGCGATACCGGTCACGGTATTGGTCAACCCTGGCCCGGAAGTCACCAGACAAACACCGACTTTCTTCGATGACCGCGAATAACCGTCCGCCGCATGCGCGGCGCCTTGTTCATGACGCACCAGAACATGGCGAATCTTATCCTGCGCGCACAGTGCGTCGTAAATATTCAGCACCGAGCCGCCCGGATAGCCGAAGACGTACTCCACGCCTTCTTCCTGAAGCGCACGAACAATGATTTCTGCACCCGTCAGTTGCATAATCCCTGCCTCTGCTTTTATCTGTTACCTGTTGATCGAAAAGCACTGTTAACCATCACCGGCTTTGTAGCCGCTGCTATAACGCCGTGGGTGAGCGTCGTCTTGGGCAATCGCAATCGGATAGATCGTAATCGTCGCAATGATGATGTCCGGCGCATCGTATCCGGGAAACCCGCTAAGGCTTGTGACCCGCACGGGGAACGATACACCGTACCACTTTGGGAGGCATGCCTCCTAAAGCGAGTACAGTAGCCGGAAGTCGTCGGAAGGTCAATAGAGGGGTGGTGAAAACTTGCGGGTGGCAAGCTGTCCAGATTCCGTTTTGCCAAAAACCAACCCGCTCAGCACTGGCCTATTCGTTTCCGCCCAAAAAATGGCATTGGGGTCAGCGCACCTTCACCGGGATCATTACGGCCATCCCGTTCATATATTTTTGCAATACTTTCGGGATTTGCACCGAGCCGTCTTCCTGCTGGTAGTTTTCCAGAACAGCAACCAGCGCGCGACCGACAGCGACACCGGAACCATTCAGGGTATGCACAAGCTCCGTTTTGCCCTGCGCATTACGAAAACGGGCTTGCAACCGCCGCGCCTGAAAAGCCTCGCAATTGGAACACGACGAGATTTCACGGTAAGCGTTCTGCGCCGGCAGCCACACCTCAAGATCGTAAGTTTTTGCCGACGCAAAACCAATGTCGCCGGTACACAAGGCAACAACGCGGTACGGCAACTCTAACGCCTGCAAAATCACTTCGGCATGGCCTGTCAGTGCTTCGAGCGCCTCATGCGATTTGTCGGGATGAACGATTTGTACCAGCTCGACTTTGTCGAACTGATGTTGGCGGATCATGCCGCGGGTGTCCTTACCGTAACTTCCCGCCTCCGAACGAAAACACGGTGTGTGCGCCGTCAGTTTGATCGGCAGGCTGTCGGCAGACAGAATCTCGCCGCGCACCGAGTTGGTCAACGTGATTTCAGACGTGGAAATGAGATACAAAGCCTCACTTTCGCCTTCGACACCGCCTTTTTTCACCAAAAACATGTCGGCTTCGAACTTCGGCAACTGCGTCGTCCCGGTCAGCGTTTCGGCGTTGACAATATATGGTGTGTAGCACTCGGTATAACCGTGCTGCTGCGTATGCGTATCCAGCATGAACTGCGCCAGTGCCCGATGCAGTCGCGCCAGGTCGCCGCGTAAAAACGCAAAGCGTGAGCCGGAGAGTTTCGCTGCTGTCTCGAAATCCAGCCCCCCCAGCATTTCACCGATATCGGTGTGGTCGCGCGGCTCGAACGCAAACTGGCGTGGCGACCCCCAACGCCGAACTTCGACGTTATCGGTTTCCGATCTGCCAATCGGCGTCGTTTCGTGTGTCAGGTTGGGCAGATTTAACAAATAATCGCGTAATTGCTCTTGAAGATCAGCCAACGAAACTTCCATCTTCGACAACGCTTCGCCCAACCCGCCAACTTCCGCCATCAGCGCCGAAGCATCCTCGCCCTTGCCTTTAGCAAACCCGATTTGTTTGGAAAGCGCGTTACGCTTCGCCTGTAATTCCTGAGTCTGCGTCTGGAGGGTTTTGCGCTCATTTTCAAGGCGCTCAAATGTCGCCGTATCCAGTACGACGCCGCGTTTGGCGAGCCCCGCAGCGACTGCTGCAAGGTCTTGGCGGAAAAGATTGATGTCAAGCATGTTCGTCTGGCCGGATGGATGAGAGATCAAATGCAAAAATACACTGTAATGATAACTCTATCCGGCAGTGCCGTGATGAGAAAATTATTCGTAACGTACGCTTACCACTTCGTAAACCCGAACCCCTGCCGGCGCGTGAACCTCCGCGTGGTCCCCTTCGCTTTTACCGATCAACGCCCGCGATACCGGCGAATGTACGGAGATTTTCCCGGTTCTGATATCGGCCTCGTCATCACCGACGATGATGTAGGTCTTGCGCTCGCCGCTGTCGACATCCTCGACCTCGACCGTCGCCCCGAAAACCACCCGCCCTTCGGGATGTAACGTTGTCGGATCAATCACCTGCGCCGCCGCCAGCTTGCCTTCAATTTCGATGATGCGGCCTTCAATGAATCCCTGACGCTCGCGCGCCGCTTCATAGTCGGCATTCTCGGTGAGGTCACCGTTCGAACGCGCGTCAGCGATCGCCTGAATGATGTGAGGCCGGTCCACCGTTTTCAGCCGGTGAAGCTCAGCTTTGAGCGACGCAGCGCCCGCAACAGTCATCGGAACCTTTTTCATCACACCCTCGGCATGAAAAAACATAAAAGAAAAGACCGGAAGCGCACGCTCCCGGCCATGATTTATGGAGAGAGTATATCAGGAATCCCGATAAGGATGTCAAGCCCGCCCAACCAGGCTCGAACCGTCCCTGTCGCGCGCCGGAGGCGGGGCTTTCCCGCTTAACAAATCCGCGGCAATTGCTCCCCGGTCAGCCAGTCGACGATGCGGCTGCCGCCGAACGCGGTTTTCATCTGTACAAAATGATGAGCGTCTTCGATGACCTCGCCGATGATTGCCGCGTGAGTTCCCAGCGAATGGGCGCGCATCGTCGCCAACAGACGATCGGCATCTGCCGCTGCGCAAATCGCCACCAGCTTGCCCTCATTCGCCGCGTACAATGGATCGAGGCCGAGAAATTCGCAAGCGGCGCTGACTTCAGGACGCACCGGCAGTGCCGTCTCGTGGATGATCATGCCGCAGCCCGATTGCCGGGCAAATTCGTTCAACGTCGTCCCGAGTCCGCCGCGCGTCGGATCGCGCAGACAATGAATGTCGGGCACTTTCTCAACCATCGTCGCCACCAGCGTATGCAACGCCGCAGTATCGGAGCACAAAGCCGTTTCAAACGACAGCTCTTCACGTAATGCCATCACCGCAATACCGTGATCGCCTATCGTGCCACTCACCAGAATTTTATCGCCGGGCTGCGCGCGGTCACCGCGAATATCAATGCCCGGCGGCACGATGCCAATACCGGTCGTCGTGATGAAAACACCATCGCCCTTTCCTTTTTCAACGACTTTGGTATCGCCAGTAACAATCGGAACGCCTGCCGCGCGTGCTGCCACCGCCATCGAATCGACGATGCGCTTCAGATCGGCCAGCGGCAAACCCTCTTCAAGAATGAACGAAGCCGCCAAATACAAAGGGCTTGCGCCAGCCATCGCCACATCGTTGATCGTTCCGTGTACCGACAGACAACCGATATCACCGCCGGGGAAAAACAGCGGCGAAACCACATGCGCGTCGGTGGACATCACCATCCGCCCTGCGGTGATATCGAAAGCCGCCTGATCGTTGCCTTGATACAAGCAGTCGTTGTCAAAAGCCTTGGCGAACAACTCATCGACCAATTGCGCAGAAGCGCGGCCACCGCTGCCGTGACTCATATCGATACGGCCGTTCTTGAAATCAAGGGGACGAATGTAATCGGTACGGCGTGTGGAATTTGTCGCGCTCATGCGTTCACCTCCCGCGCCATGCCGCGCGTTGCGTCACGAAAACGTCCATAAGTGTAGTGCGCCGCGCAAGCGCCTTCGGACGACACCATACATGAGCCGAGCGGATTGTCCGGCGTACAGGCAGTACCGAACACCTTGCAGTCGCGCGGCGCTTTAATGCCGCGCAAGATCGCCCCGCATTGACAGGCCTTATGATCGGGCACTTTGCGATACGTCAGCCCGAAGCGCGCTTCAGCATCGAACTCACGATAATCGGGATGAATCTGTAACGCGCTCTTCGGCATCTCGCCCAAACCGCGCCACTCAAAACTGTCGCGCAACACAAATGTTTCCGCCATCAACGCCTTTGCTTTGGCGTTACCACCCGATGTCACCGCTCGCGTGAATTCGTTTTCGACCTCAGCGCGTTCATCGTTCAATTGCCGTATCAGCATCAAAATCGCCTGCATCACATCGAGCGGCTCAAAACCGGCGATCACCACCGGCTTGCGGAACCGCGCGGCAAACGGTTCGTAAGCGGCGCTGCCGATCACCGTCGAAACATGCGCCGGCCCGATGAAACCGTCGAGGCGAGCACCTTCGGCGCTTGCTTCGGCCAGCGTCAGCAAATGCGTAATCGCCGGCGGCGTCAACACGTGGTTGCAGAACACGCTGAAATTCTTCAGCCCCAGCTTTTTCGCCTGCTTCAGAATCACCGCCGTCGGTGGTGTCGTCGTCTCGAAACCAATCGCGAAAAACACCACTTGGCGATCTGGATGCTTTTGTGCCAATGTCAGTGTATCAGCGCACGAATACAGCATTCGGACGTCGGCGCCCTGCGCTTTTACCTTCAACAGCGAAAGACCATCCGACGCCGGCACTCGCATCGTATCCGCGTAAGTGCAAACCATCGCGCCGTGTTCACGCGCCAACTCGATGGCGCTATCGATTCGGCCTATCGGCAACACGCACACGGGGCAACCGGGACCATGAACCATGCACACGTTCGGTGGTAACAAATCGGCCAGCCCATAGCGCGAGATCGCATGCGTGTGACCGCCGCAAAATTCCATCAAGTGATAACAACGCGCCGGATCAGCTTCACGCGCGATGGCCTGCGCCAGTTGTTGCGCCAGCGTACCATCACGGAACTCATCGATGTATTTCATGAGCGTGTCTCCGCTGTCGCCGCGTCTCCGGTTAGCCCGGCAGCGCGCATCGTTGCCAGTGTCGCCTCCGCTTCCGCCGGGTCGAGCTTCGACAACGCATAGCCGACATGAACAATGACATAATCGCCCACTTCTACACCATCGACCAGCGCCAGCGACACTTGATGACGCACTCCCGACAATTCAACAATGGCTGTTTCACCATCATTTTTCTCCATGATTTGAACCGGTATCGCCAGACACATAGTCGCAACCTCCTTATTCCGAAACCTGTTTGCCGATATTTGCTGCCTGCAACTGTCGCGCCACCCACGCCTGCCCCAAACTCAGTCCGCCGTCGTTGGCCGGCGCAGCTTGCGCCTGCCACACCTGGTGACCAAGCGCTCGCAGCCCTTCACTCAAACCGCGCGATAATAACGCATTGACGAAACAACCGCCACCGAGCACGATTTGGTCAAGCCCAAACTGCCGCGCTCCCGCATCGGCCCATTCAACGACGGCAGCAATCAGGGTACCGTGAAACAACGCCGCGCCGTATAACGCATCGTCGATGTCGAACAACTGATGCATCAGCGGCAAAATATCGAGCGTACCATCCGGTTTGATCCGGTATGCCGAAGAATCGACCGGTAAACGAATACATTTTTTTTGGCTCAAATAACAATACGCCAATCCTTCCAGCCGCATCGCCGCCTGCCCCTCGAAAGTCATCTGTTCGCATACTTTCAGCGCACCCGCCGCCGCGTCAAAATAACGTCCCATGCTGGTGGTCAGTGGCGCATGCAATGAATTTGCCGTAAGCGCACGCGACAGTAAATTAGCCACTGCCTCAGCAGCCGATTGCTGCGGGAAAAATAGTTCAATATCACCCGCTCGGCCTGATTGCGCAAGCACACTTGCCGCCATCCGCCAAGGTTCGCGCGCCGCCCGATCACCACCGGCGAGATGCAGCGGTGTCAAATGACCGACACGCTTGCATTGCGCTCCGTCAACACACAACAATTCACCACCCCACGCGGTGCCATCGTTACCAAGACCGACACCGTCAAACGCCAGCCCCAGTACCGGCACTTCGAGCCGGTGTTCGGCAACCACCGCTGCAATATGCGCGTGATGATGCGCCACATCAATCATCGGCACACCGAAACGTTGCGCCAGCGAAACCGCTGCCCGCGTGCTGTAAAAATCAGGATGCCGGTCGTGCGCAATGCATGCCGGTGTTACATCAAGCAATTTCAGCAAATGTTCAACCGTCTCATCGAAAGCGCGACAAGTTGCTGCATTGTCAAGACTGCCGATGTGCGGCGAAAGAAACGCCTCATCGCCGCGCGTCACGCAAACCGTGTTCTTGAAATAGCCGCCGACCGCCAGCACTGGCGATGCATCGGCAACGCCGCTCAAGCGGATGGCACATGGAGTGTAGCCACGAGCGCGGCGGATGAATTGCGGTGTCGGTTGTTGCAACAATTGCGGCGATTCTGTCACCGGCACCCGCACCACGCTGTCGTCACAACGCGAAACGATATCACGGTCGTGCATCAACCAGCTGTCGGCGATGCCCTGCAATCGCTGCAACGCTTCTTCATTGCCGATCACCAACGGTTCCCCCCCAGGATTGGCTGACGTCATCACCAACGCCAATGGGTGCACTTCCTTGAGCCAATCGAGCGTTGCTGGCCGACCCTGCGCCTCGTGAAACAACAAATAATGCAGCGGCGTATACGGCAACATCAGTCCCAATGTATTCATGTCCGGCGCAACACCAGCAAGCGCCGTATCGACATGCTTCGGCAACAAAACGATGGGGCGTTCAATGCTTTCCAGCAACGCCGCTTCCCCCGCCGAGACGTGGCACCACTGCCGCGCCGACGCCGTGTTCAACACCATCAGCGCAAACGGTTTTTCGTCGCGCGCTTTGCGCCGCCGCAGTTCGGACACCGCCTCGGCGCATGTGGCGTCGCACATCAGATGAAAACCGCCCAGCCCTTTAATCGCCACGATTTCACCACGACGAAGACGAGTCAAGGCTTCGGCAATCGCATCATCCGCTTCATTCAAACCCAACGCGTCATGCGCATCGCACCATTGCAGCCGCGGCCCGCATTGCGGGCAGGCGTTGGGTTCGGCGTGAAAACGACGGTGTTCCGGATCGGCGTATTCGCCCAGACAGGCCGGACATTGCGCGAACGCCGCCATACTGGTCATCGCCCGATCGTAAGGCAAACCGCGTACCAGCGTATAGCGCGGCCCGCAATGCGTACAGTTGATAAACGGATAACGGTAACGGCGATCACCCGGCGTCAACATTTCATGCAAACAGTTGTCGCAAATGGCGCTGTCCGACCCTATCATGGTGGCGAGTACGCCGTCGTGTACACTCTTGATCACCTCGAAGCCGTGCGCGCCCGGAACAGGCTCGATGTTTTGCGGCATCACCTCATCGATACGCGCCAGCCGTGGCGCCTCTGTCAGCAGCCGCTGTACGAATGTTTCCAGTTGCGAGGCACTGCCCTCGGCTTCGATGATCACGCCGTTAACGCCATTCTGTACCCAACCGGTCAACGCCATCATGTTCGCTAACCGGTAAACGAACGGTCGAAAGCCAACACCTTGCACAACGCCGCGCACTTGAAAGCGTTTTCGCACAACCAACGAAACTGGCAGCGGGGTTTGGGGCAATACCGGAACGCTTTTCATTGAATTCTATGCAGGCCAAAAGCTATCGCAAAATGGTTTATCCGTTGACAGTTCGGATATTCGGACGAGCGCTCTCTTTCCTTTGTTCAGGCCGAGGGCATCGTAGGCATCTTTCAAAGGGATTTTCCCACATAAACAGTACCGTATTTCAAGTCGACCAAGCCCACCTTCGTGCAGCACCTCCACAAGGAGCAAATCCCATCATCCTTTTTTCTCGAATGCCTAGAGATTTCCGGCTGAATGCCCTGCTGATCTTCACCGTATTGTTTTTGAAGCAAAACTGCCCTTTGCTGCCCCTCTTGCGCGTACTCAAAATGGGGAAACGTCCAAACGATTACTTCATGA
>JAISPI010000007.1 GCA_031275075.1 Burkholderiales bacterium
CGCCATGCGAAATGCGTGGCGAAATAGCCGATGACAGCAAGCAGGCTGGCAAGCAGTACCAGACCGACCACGAGAGGTTGCCCCAAATCCAGCATCCATTGCCATAACGCCTGGATCCAGACGAGAAGCCCGCCATCGCCGAAATCCGGCGGAGAAACGAAATGGCTGCCGGCGTCTATGCCGAACAACCAGAGCGCAAACTTGCCGAGCGCGAACGCGATCACATACAGGGGGATGATGGTCAGGGGATTGGTGTAGAGCGTGACGAACATGCTCAACGGCAGGTTGAACCGAAAGACGACGGCGCAAGCCGCCGCGCCCAACATCTGAAGCGGCCCCGGAATCAACCCGCAGAACAAACCCGCCGCCACCGCGCCCGCAGCCGAATGGCGATTCAGGTGCCAAAGGCGCGGATGCAGCAGGGTGGACTCAAAAGGCGCCAACCAGCGATTGGCGCGAATGGCCTGATGATCGGGCAGAAGTTTCCGCAGTCGTTTACGCATTGGCGGAATTTTAGCGGAAGGAGCCGCTCCGACAGGCTTCAGGTTTCAGCCCTCCCCTTCAAGGGGAGGGTTCGGGTGGGGATGGGGTAGTTTCGCAGGCTGGCGGTGAAGCGCAGCGAACCCCAACGGGGACAGGGTTCTGTTCGGCTTTAATGTCGGGGTTCTCAGGCTCACTCCGACCTACACAGGCTCCGCGCACGTCGCCTCTGGCATGGGCGATGGCTTCCTGCAAGCCTTGTTTGATGTTCTCGAATGTGGTGTTCATCTAGTGTTGTACGGTGGTTTTCCGTGGGGAGTTTTGACATGATGCTTGAACTTGGAAAACGCCTCATATTCAAGATACGCGACCCAACCCATTTTGATGAGATCTTGTTTGGATGGGGAAGCAACATCGCATTCAATGGGCATTGCGGCAACAAATAGTTTCTTGTTCCAAGAATCGTAGTGTCCGAGGTCAGCGAAAACCGTGTTGCCGCCGCTATGCCCATTTTTTCCTCGAACCGAGTTGAGGAACTGTTGCCAACGTCCAATCAAACCTTGACGTGAATTGGTCATTCCAATGTATGACACGTCTGCCCAATCTGGTGAGAAATCGGCAAGGTTTTTTCGGGTGATTGAAAGAAGGTAGATGCCTGGCATTTCGCACTGGGGTACCTTCCGTCGATCTTCCCAAGCAAACCATGGACTGAACTTCATTTTGGGCACGGCAATATGTCGCATAAAAATCACCCTCTAACGCCCAAGCCAAACGGCAGCGAAGCCGTCCGCCTTGAATGCAATGTTAGGCTCAATCAGGTGCATTGCTTGACGCGGTCAGGGAATACGGCTTTGAAGCGAAGGAGGTTGTCGATAGCCCACTTCCTGATTTCGGCAAGGGTCTCTGAATCGGCATCTATGTCACCGTCCCGATATGCGGCAATACGACAGGCGCGCCGATCATCCAAGCGTTCCCAGCTTAGTGATGCGCCAAACGCCCTTTCGATGTCGTCCTTGCTCTCATAAAGGCAGTCAAATAGTTGCTCGTTTTTCGCTTTGTCACCGCAATCCAAATAGACCTCGACCCGAACACGACCACCCTGGGCGAAACTCGTCGAATACTTGAATAGGCGAGAGTTTTCTGAGGAAAATGTGTACCAGTTCTGAGGCTGTCCGGCGCGAGCGTTTGTGAACTTGTGCGCTTGGCGCAGTTCGTCAATGAGTTGTTGAAAGTAGGTACGGTATTTTTCTCTCGTCTCAGAGAATTTCTCCACGCCTTCGCCGCTCACGATAGACGCTTCAGTAGGCATTGAAATTACCGTGAGTACAAAGGCGGGTTTTGATTCGTCTATGCGGATGATTGATGCCTCAACCGCAAACAACCGGAGACCCTCGCGGAGGTTTTGGTTCAGAAAGTCGATGGCTGCCTTGTGTTCGGGACGGATGGTTTCAGCGATCCATACCACGATGCCAGCGCCGAGAACAGACGAGTACGTGATGAGCTGTCCGAGGTGCCTATGGTCAGTGGTGCCAAATTGATTTTCGATGACAACAAGCTTGTTGGTCGAAAGGTCACGGGCAATGATGTCCGCAGCAAAATCGCCCGCAGACGCTTCAGTGGACTCAAGCTCCAAATCCATTCCGAGTTTGTCAGCGAGGACATCAAGATTCTTGGCGAGCCACGGCGTAAAGTGCGCGGCTTCGCCAGGCCAGAGTTCGCGTAGGACGACATTTTGAATTGTTCCGAGTTCCACAGTGATCTCCAGAGGGCAGTGATGGGCCTAACTACATGCAGACAAGCCATCTTGAAAAAAACAGTGTCATCCAACTTGCAAATGGTTGTCAATCCTAGCTTGGAACAACGATTGTTTTTTTCAGCATGACAAACTATACCCGTTTCGGGTATAGTTCTAGGCAAGATGGAACGCATCCTCAAGCGAAAAGACTTTGCACGGTGGCAGGCGGGCGTGTTATTGGAGGTGCATTGTGAGCAAGATCATTGAATCACTGCGCGGCGACTTGGCCGCGCTCCATAAAGCAGGCGCGATCAGCAAGGTAACGATGCGTGAGTTTGACGCGATCTGCCCGCCGCCAGTACGGGCGCTCAGTGCGACCGACATCAAGCGTCTGCGCGAAAGATTGAAATTCAGCCAGCCGGTGTTCGCGCATCATCTGCACACCTCGGCCTCGACCGTGCGTAAATGGGAACAAGGCGAAACCCACCCTGCTGGCCCTGCGCTCAAGCTGCTCAACGTCATTGCCGACAAGGGCTTGCAGGCGATTATTTAATGCCAGCCTGCGTCAGATTTCGTAGATGCCGTCATTCCGCGCGTAGTTGCGGAATCCATGCGGTGTTTGGATTCTGCGACGCCGCTTCGCTGCGCGCAGAATGACGGAATGGGAGAAAAACCGTAAAGAAGTTTCTTTGTGTTCTTTGCGTTCTTTGCGTTCTTTGCGGTAAAAACGATTTACTTCGCGCCTCCGCGTGGAATGGCTTTCTGGATTGCTTCCCGCCACGCTACGCTCGCGGTCGCAATGACGCCTTTTTCTTTGTGTCTTTTGCGCTCTTTGCGGTTGTTGTTTTTGACTCTGTGCGGCCTTGGCGCATTGATCAGGAAGCTGCCGTCAGCCGCCCGGTTTCGGCCAGCGATACCGCATCGCGTCCCGCGATGACAAAGTGATCGAGGACACGAACATCAATCAACGCCAGCGCTTCAGTCAGTCGGCGGGTCAGCGCCAGGTCGGCGGCGGACGGTTCGACGTGGCCGGAGGGGTGGTTGTGCGCGAAAATCACGGCTGCCGCGTTGTGAGCGAGCGCTCGCTTAACGACTTCGCGCGGATAGACTTGAGCTTCGGTCAGGGTGCCGCGGAACAGTTCTTCATTGGCAAGCAGCCGATTCTGGTTGTCGAGCCACAGGGCATGGAAGGATTCGTGCGCCAATCCGGCCAGCGACAAGGTTAGAAATTCGCGGACTTGTTCGGGGCGGTTGAATGCGTCACGTTCCGTGAGGCTTTCGCGCAACAGCCGGCGGGAAAGCTCAATGCCGGCCATGACTTGTGCCCGTTTGGCTGCGCCGAGTCCGGCAATGGCTCGCCATTCGTGCTCGGGGGCATTGAGAAGACCGCGGATGCCGCCAAGCCGGACGAGAATGTCTCGCGCCAGATCGACCGCGCTTTTGCCGCGCACGCCAGTACGCAGCAGAATAGCCAGCAGTTCGGCGTCAGACAGCGCCGACGGACCCAACGCAGCGAGACGTTCACGGGGACGTTCCTGTTCGGGCCAGCACAAAATGGTCATCGTTTTTCCTGAAAGGCGTTGGCTATGAGCGTTGCAGTGTAAACTTGAACGCGTAAAAATGCCAAATGAAATGAGGCGCTGAATGGAAAAACACATCGTAGAAAATACAACAGCCTCGCCGCCGGACACGCGGATCGTGCTCGGCATCACCGGCAGCATCGCCGCTTACAAGGCCGCAGAAATGGTACGACTGTGGGTAAAAGCAGGCGTAACGGTGGATGTGGTGATGACGGAAGCGGCATGCCGCTTCATCTCGCCGTTGACCTTGCAGGCACTTTCGGGAAGACCCGTATGGACAGAAATGTGGCAGGGAGCACAGGACAGGATGTCGCATATTTCCCTGTCGCGCGGCGCGCAAGCGATTGTCGTGGCTCCCGCAACGGCTGATTTTCTGGCGCGTACGGTTCAAGGCCGCGCTGATGATTTGTTGTCGGTGCTGTGTTTGGCGCGTGAGGGTTCGCTGTTCGTAGCGCCCGCGATGAACCGGCAAATGTGGACACATCCGGCAACGCAACGCAATGTCGCCCAACTGCGCGCTGACGGGGTGATCACTCTTGGGCCGGACGCCGGCGAATTGGCCTGTGGTGAAACCGGCGAAGGCCGGATGTTGTCGCCGGAGGCGATTGTTGCAGCCGTATCGGCACACTTGGTCGAAGGAAAAACATTCGGTCGATTGCTCGCCGGACGTCGCGTGTTATTGACCGCCGGGCCGACATTTGAAGCGATTGACCCGGTGCGCGGGTTGACCAACCGCAGTTCCGGCAAAATGGGCTTCGCGCTGGCGCAGGCGGCCGCGCAGGCCGGTGCCGAGGTGACGCTGGTGGCAGGGCCGGTGACATTGCCAACGCCGTCAGGTGTAACGCGCGTCAATGTGGTTAGCGCGCAAGAGATGGCCAACGCCGTGTTCGCGCGCATTGATCGCGCCGATATTTTCATCGGCGTCGCGGCAGTGGCCGATTATGCGCTTGCTGCGCCTGCCGATCAGAAGCTCAAGAAAGAAACGAACGAAACGCTGACGTTAACATTGCGCCCCACCATCGACATTCTGGCGGAACTGGCGCAACGGGCGCCACGGGTTTTCCGAGTTGGATTTGCCGCCGAATCACAGAATATCGCTGCGCAGGGTGAAGCCAAACGCCAGCGCAAAAACCTGCCGCTGCTGATCGCCAACCGAGCACAGGATGCAATCAATGCCGACGACAACGAAGTTATTTTGCTCGATGATAACGGCGCGCATCCGCTGCCGCGCATGGACAAGTCGCTGCTGGCGCGGCGGTTGGTTGAGGAAATAGCGCGACGACTAAGCCGATAAGAAGCACGAGAGCGTATTTGATCGGTTAACCATTTTTGATTTTTGCATTCAATACGGAGTTTTATCATGTCTTTCGATGTTTTTTCGAATTCCTGGCAGTCGTTTCTATTGCGCGGTTTCCTTGCTGTTGCATTTGGTATCGTGGCGTTGGCGCTTCCCAATACAATGTTGACGACACTGGTGCTGCTCTTCGGCGCGTTTGTGCTTGTCGATGGTCTTCTCACGATAACTTCAGCGTTAAGCGCGCGAGAAGAGAATGCGCACTGGCGGGTATCGCTGTTTGAAGGTTTTCTTGGAGTGCTGGTGGGCGGTTTCGCGTTTTTTGCGCCCAGCTTCACCAGCATCGCGCTTATCATCACGGTTGGCATCTGGGCGATTGCAGCCGGCGTATTGCGACTGATCGTCGGCTTTAAAATGCGACGCGCGATACGCGACATTTCGGGAATGTACCTGAACAGTCTCGCTTATATCGTGTTTGGCGCACTGCTGTTGACTGCGCCGATAATCGGCGCAGTGACAATCATGTGGTGTCTTGGCATGTGGGCGATTTTCGCCGGAGTGGCGCTGGTGTATTTCGCGTTCAGATTGCGAGGGAAATGAGCGCCCCATGAAACTGAAGATCGAACTTAAAATTCTCGATGAACAAATGCGGGCGTATGTGCCAACAGCGGCGACCGTGGGTTCCGCTGGCGTCGATCTACGCGCCTGCCTCGACGCGCCATTAACACTGACGCCGGGTTCGACGCATCTGATTTCGACCGGTCTTTCGTTGCATATCGGCGATCCCGGCTACGCGGCAATGATCCTGCCACGTTCGGGACTGGGGCACAAACACGGAATCGTTCTCGGCAATCTGGTCGGCCTGATCGATGCCGATTATCAGGGGCCGTTGATGGTGAGTTGCTGGAACCGAAGCGACGCAGCGTTCACGCTGCACCCGTTTGATCGACTGGCGCAACTGATTATCGTGCCGGTGTTGCAACCTGAATTCGTCGTTGTCGAAGCATTCGAAGAAAGCGCACGCGGCGAAGGTGGATTTGGGAGTAGTGGGCGGTAAGGAAAATTCAACAAGCGGAAGCGCGTAGGGCGGGACTTATCCCGCCGTTTTCGGCGGTTTACGTGAGATGGCATGGCAAGCCCCGCCCTGCGCTTGCTGATCAGATGGGTGGACGTTGTTAGGCGCTTACGGCCTTTGCCGGAAGTGGTTGCGGGGTCTGCCGTAGTTGGGCACATAGGGGTTGACGTTGACGAAGTTGGTGATGCTGCTGCTGTCTTGTATTCCTACCAGCTCGTTTGTAAAGTTTTTATCTTTGCCTTTGATGCTGACGGAGGCGTAGCTTTTGACGATGCGGCTGCTGCCTTGTCCTCCCACCAGTCCGCCGACGTAGTACTGCCCGGTGACGCTGCCGTTGGTGGTACAGTAGAAGATGCCAGAACCAACTTGCGCGCCCACCAGACCCCCTACATAGTTTCGGCCAGTGATGCCGGAATTGAATACGTTGAGGTTCTGGATGGTTGCGTTATAGGTATATCCGAACAAGCCGACGTGATCCGCTGCAGGGCGAGATATCCGCAGCCCGATAATGGCGTGACCCGCGCCGTCGAAGGTTCCGGTGAATGGAGTGACGCTGTCCCCGATCGGCTGCCAGCCGCTACCCGCGTAGTCCGATAAGCGGGCGGGAAAATAAGTCAACATGTTGATGTCGAAAACCAGCCTGTAGTTGGCGGCCAGGTTATAACGTACGGCGTCCAGATCAGCCGCGTCCTGGACGATGTAGGGATTGGACGATGTCCCGATACCGCCTCCGAACCGGCCATTTATCGCTTGCGCGGTCTGCATGGTTGCGAAGAAGAGAGCCGTAACGAGAAAGAAAAACCGGATCAAAGGCGGTATTGTATTGCGTTGCGCGAGAAGGGGGCGGGCTAATTCAAACATGGCAACTCCTTGCACGGTTGATTGTCGATGGAATCCGGCACGGTGATTGGGTACCGGTATGTTGGAAATGCTACGTCTGACAAGACTTGTTTTTTGTTATCGTTTTGTTAAGATTCGGCGGCTTTTTGAAACGAAGTGTTAAACCCGGATTTTTTATCAGGAACCACGAAAAGCACAAAATTTTCGGGAAGTGACGGGAGACAGATTGCCTCTCTTATGGCATACCGTAACGAAGACGGCGGATTGGGGTACAGGCGATGACTGCTGACGGCTCTTGTCTGTATCTCCATCATTTACCGCAAAATGATGGAGATAAAACGGCCTGAATGATGTTATTTCCTCAGCCTTGACGCAGAAGCGTAAACCCCGACAACACACAGCCCAACGAAAATCGCGCAGGTCAAACGCAAGCTGGACATGAATGCCGCATGATGTTCGACGGAAACGGCGGCGGTACCGAGGTAAAGGTGAATGGCCAAGGTAGCAACGCCAATACTGAACGACTGTCCGATCAGGCGGGCGGTACCGGTCACGGCGGAGGCGGTGCCGTAAGCCGTTTTGTCAACCGAACTCATGATCATGTTGACGTTGGGCGACGAAAAGGTGCCGAAACCGGCGCCGAACAGCAACAACAAGACAATCAGCACAAACCATGACGTACTTTCTGTCAGGAAACACAAACCGGACAACGACAGCATCACCATGACCATCCCCGCTGTGGCAAGCGAGGCCGGATGAATACGATCGGACCAACGGCCTGCAAGCGGCGAAATGAGCGTTTGCACGATTGGTTGCAACATCAACAGGAACCCCGCATGCTGGGCATCGAGGCCACGCACATATTGCAGGTAAAAACTGAGCAGGAGCGTTGACACTGCGGTGACCGAATAATGGATCGTCGCGGCAACGGTTGAAAGACGGAAGGCGCGATTGTTGACAAGCAAGCTGAGATTGAACACCGGAAAACGGCAACGGCGCTCAAAACGCACGAACGCAAACGCCGCAATGATGCCAAGAATCAGAAGCATCCAACTGGCAGCATTGGGCAGCAATGAGAAGCCATAAATGATCGCAAACAGCGTCAACGCATACAGTGCAGTACCGATGAAATCGAACGGTTCGCCGCGCGCTTCCGCCCATTCGTCACGAATAGCGCTAAGCGAAAAGACAGCGGCTACCGTGCCGATGAGACAGCAGACAACAAAAATACTGCGCCAGCCGAGATGATGCGTCAGCAAACCACCGCAGAGCGGTCCGACAGACAGCGCAAAATAAACGACGGCGGTGTTGATGCCGAGCACTTTGCCACGTTGCTGCTGTGGAAAAAGCGAGGTTAGGATCGCCATCGCCGTGCCGAACATCATCGCGCTGCCTACACCGGTCAATGCGCGAAACACGATCAACGAGGTCGAAGACCAGGCGAGACTGCTCATCAACGAAAAAAATGCGAATGCACCGAGGCCAAGCAGGTAAATTTTTCGACGACCATACAAATCACCGAGACGGGCAGCAGGCATTTGAAACATCGCGCACGGCAACAAATACGCCGATACCATCAGGCCCAGCGTTACCATATTCATCTCGAGGTCGCGACCGATTTGCGGCAAAGCCAGATTGAACGCCGAGCCGACAAAAGGCACTAAAAACGAAGCCAGCGCAATAGCGATTTGAGCCGTCAGGGCGTTGCGCGTTTTCATTTAGAACGGTTTTGATTCCGGCGGGCGCCGTCCGCGCGGGCGCAGCAGATCGCCCCTCTCCCCCGCCCCTCCCGTTGCGGGAGATGAGAATACAAAGCGCGTTTTCATTGCAACATTTTTTTCAGCGCGTATATCTGATCGAGCGCCTCTCGCGGCGTCAGCGTGTCGGGATCGATCGCATCGACAGCTTCATACAAAGCCGCTTTGCTCAATGCGGCAGCATGGTCGGCGGCGACTGTTTCAGCATCAACGGATGAGGATGTATCGTGTGTCGGCATCATTCGCGACGCGAAAAGATCGCCTTGTCGTTCGTCACGTATCCCCATTTTTTCAAGGCGCGTGAGGTAACTACGCGCTTGCTTAAGCGTTTCGCGCGGCACGCCGGCAAGACGCGCCACTTGCAGGCCATAGCTTTGACTTGCCGGACCTTCGGAGGCGTTGTACAAAAACACAATACCTTCTTTGTGTTCGATGGCATCGAAATGGATGTTGGCACAGCCATCGATTTCAGAGGGTAGCGCCGTCAATTCAAAATAATGGGTGGCGAACAATGTCAACGAACGGTTGTGTTCCGCAAGACGGTGAGCAATGGCCCAAGCCAACGCCAAACCATCGAACGTCGAGGTGCCGCGACCGATTTCATCGATCAGCACCAGGCTTTTTTCGGTGGCGCGGTTCAGGATGAACGCCGCTTCGGTCATTTCCACCATGAAGGTCGAACGTCCACCGGCGAGATCATCGGCAGCACCGATACGTGTGAAGATCGCATCGAGTGGACCGATCACAGCACGTTGTGCCGGCACGAATATTCCGCAATAAGCAAGCAACGCAATCACCGCCGTCTGTCGCATGTAAGTTGATTTGCCGCCCATATTGGGGCCAGTGACAATCAACAACCGGCGGTTGGGATCAAGCGTGACATCGTTGGGAATAAAATGGTCAACCTGTTGTTCGACAACGAGATGACGACCGGCTTCAATCATGAGACCTGCGGTCTCGGAAAATTGCGGACGCACCAGATTCAACGCCGCCGCGCGTTGTGCCAACGTTGACAACACGTCGAGTTGCGCGAGGGCGGCGGCGACATTTTGCAACGCCGGTACGGCAGCGGCAAGCGTATCGAGCAGTTGGTCGAACAACCACTTCTCACGAGCCAACGCACGCTCTTGCGCTGACAGCGCTTTGTCTTCAAATAATTTAAGTTCCGGCGTGATGTAGCGCTCGGCGTTTTTGAGCGTTTGTCGGCGGCGGTAATTATCCGGGATTTTTTCGCTGTGCGCATGGGAGACTTCGATGTAAAAACCATGCACACGGTTGTATTCGACTTTCAGCGTGTTGATCCCGGTACGCTCGCGTTCACGCCGTTCAAGATCAAGCAGGAAAGCGCCGCAATCGCTGTCAATCGCGCGCAACTCGTCGAGTTCGGTGTCGAAACCTTGGGCAATGACACCTCCGTCGCGCAGATGTGACGCCGGCTCGGTCATGATGGCGCGAGTGAGCAACGTCTGCCATTGCGGGTCGGTGTCGAGCGCAGCATCAATATGGTTCAGCAACGGCGCATCGAATGTTTGCATTGCCGCGATAAGCTGGCGAAACGACGGCGCAAGTTCCAGCGTGTCGCGCAATCCGGAAAGATCGCGGGGACGCGCGGTTTTCAGCGCAATCCGAGCGGCAATGCGTTCGACGTCGGCGCAACGTTTGAACAACGACGACGCTTCGCGCATGACCGATGGCTGTGCCAGAAAAACATCAATGGCGTCATGGCGAACAACGGCTTCTTGTCTATCACGCAACGGTTGGGTCAGCCATGATCGCAACAAGCGGCTTCCAGCAGCAGTGTCGCAAGTATCGAGTATCGACAGCAGCGTCGGCGCTGCTTCACCGCTCAGTGTTGAAGTGATTTCGAGGCTGCGGCGAGTGGCGCTATCGAGTTGCAGCGCGTGATGGTGGGTTTCGACATGAAGCGTGGTGACATGCGCCAATGGCGTCGCTTGCGTGGCGCCGGCGTAGGCAATCAGCGCACCGGCAGCGCATACCGCCGCCGGCATGTCGGCAACGCCGAACGCATCGAGACCGGCAACATCGAGTTGTTTAATTAAAATTCGCCGCGCCGTTTCGAGATTGAAGTGCCAGGACGGCAGCAAACGCGGCGGCAACGCATACGCCGGACGCGCCCCAGGAGTATCGTCGTCGGCGATCAGCCATTCAGCAGGTTCGATGCGTTCCAGCAACGACACCACTTCGCGCGATGCCACTTCGGTCAGCGTGAAACGGCCTGACGCAAAGTTGAGCCAAGCGACACCGGCGCGATGGCCATCGATCACGCAAGCGACAAGTGGCCGGTCGCGGCGCGCGTCGAGCAAGTTGGCGTCGGTTAATGTGCCCGGTGTAACGATGCGCGCGATTTTACGTTCGACCGGTCCTTTGCTGGTGGCGGGATTACCGATTTGTTCAACAATCACCACTGTTTCGCCAAGCCGCATCAGCCGTGCCAAGTATTGTTCGACGGCATGAAACGGCACACCGGCCATCGGAATGGGCTGGCCTGCCGATTGCCCGCGACTGGTCAGCGTAATGTCGAGCAGACGGGCCGCTCGTTCGGCGTCTTCGAAAAATAGCTCGTAAAAATCGCCCATTCGGTAAAAGACGAGCTTGTCCGGATGCTCGGCCTTGAAACCGAGGTACTGCACCATCATGGGCGTATGCGCCGATGTTGATGCGCGATCAGCAATTTCGGCGAATTGCGGCTTTTTCAACGAACGCCTCGATTATGGGAAGTGCAACGAAAAAAGAGTATACCAGCGGGGAAGGAATTAGAACCAACCGGGGGTTAGAGCCAACGTCTGATTATCAGGCACAGGCAAATGCTACGGGTGTAGGGTGACAAGCGCTGTCGGGCGGCCCTGCCGAACGATTTAAAAGGTTAATCGCTGCGCCGCGAAGTGCGCTTTGGGTTGCGCAATCAAATCTTGCGCGGCGACGAGTTGCAGTTCGTATTCGCCGTGTTCATAGGTGATTCGCAAAGCTTCGTAGACGGCAGCCGTCGTATGTTCGAGCGCTTCTTTGAGCGACTTGCCGTGCAACAGGTTGACGAGCAGCAAACCGCTGGTCAGATCGCCGACGCCAACCGGTTGTTTGGCAAAATCAAAAAGCGGGCGACTGACGTGCCACGCTTCATGGCGATCGACGAGCAACATTTCAAACGCGTTGGGATCGCGACCGGCTTGCGCCAGATGTTTGACGAGCACGGTACCGGGACCACGATCAAGCAACGCGCGAGCAGCGGCAAGGGCTTCATCGAGATTGCGCAACGGATTGCCAAGACCGCGTCCGGCGAGACTGGCAAGTTCCAGAATGTTCGGCGCGACGATATCAGCAACCGGAAGCGCCCGTTCGATCAGAAATTCGGCGACGCCGGGAGCGACGATGCAACCCTTTTCAGGATGCCCCATGACCGGATCGCAGAAATACAACGCTTGCGGATTAGCCGTTTTTATAACCGACAACGCATCAAGGATCGCCTGCCCTTGCGTCGGCGCTCCAAGATAACCGGAGAGCACGGCATCGCAACGTTTAAGCTGACCGATCGCATCAAGCCCCTTGACGATTTCGCCGATTTGTTCCGCCGGCAACACGCTGCCAAAATACTGCGGGTATTGGGTATGGTTTGAAAACTGCACCGTGTTAAGCGGCCATACGTCGGCACCCAAACGGCGCATCGGGAAAACAGCGGCGCTGTTGCCCGCGTGGCCGTAAACGACATGAGACTGAATGGTCAGGATTCTTTTCATGGATGCCAG
>JAISPI010000016.1 GCA_031275075.1 Burkholderiales bacterium
TGATTATCGGCGGCGATCAGGTGGCCGATTTCGATGGCGTCGCTATCGGCAAACCCGGCAGTTTCGACAACGCCCGCAAACAGTTGCAAAAGCTGTCCGGAAAAACCGTCATTTTCCGAACCGGCCTGGCGTTATTCAACCCGGCAGCCCGGCGTTGCCGCAGCGTGCGCGTCGATATCGCCACAACGTACCGGACGCTGACTGATGCCGAGATTGATGCCTACCTTTATGTCGCACAGCCTTATAACTGCGCCGGCTCGGTGCGCTCCGAAGACCTCGGCATCGCGCTGTTCGAAAGCATCGACAACGACGACCCTACCGCCCTGATCGGCCTGCCGCTGATCGCATTGGCTCGGCTGCTGCGTGCCGAAGGCGTCAACCCATTGCTGCATCAGCCGCCTGCTTCCACGCCATGACAATCGGCATACTGTACCTCGTCCCCAACCTGCTGGGCGCTATCGCGCCGGAAACCGTGCTGCCGGCGCAAACCCTCGATGTTGCCCGCCGCCTTACCCATTGGGCAGTCGAAACGCCGAAACCGGCTCGCGCCTTTCTCAAAACACTTGGCCTGTCCCGTCCTATTGCCGAACTCGACATTCGCCCTTTGCCGTCATTACCTCCTGACGGTTCCGTTGAAGATCCAGAAGCGCTTGCCGCGTTGCTTGCCCCGTGCATGGCCGGAGTCGATCTGGGTATTCTGACCGACGCCGGTTGCCCGGGCGTTGCCGATCCGGGCGCGCCGCTCGTCGCGCTCGCCCACCGCCGTGGTATTACCGTCAAGCCGTTGGTCGGCCCTTCATCGTTACTGCTGGCGCTGATGGCCGCCGGTATGAACGGTCAGCGTTTCACTTTTCACGGCTATCTGCCGATTGCCGAAGACGCGCGCGCTCAAACCCTGCGCCGCTTGGAACAAGAGTCGCTCCAGCAACAACGCGCCACCCAGATTTTCATCGAAACGCCGTACCGTAACGCGGCGCTACTTACCGCGATCACCCGCGTATTGCATCCCGATTCGCGGTTATGCGTTGCGGCAGACCTCACCCTTCCCAGTGAGTCGGTCATCACCCGCCCAATTCGGGAATGGCGCACTATCAACGCCACAAGCTACCAAAAACGCCCCACCATCTTTCTGTTACAGGGCTGAAACTGCTTCGGACGTCCTTCTGCCCTGTTTTCCGCGATCCCAAGCCGCCCTCTTTCCCCCGCGACTTTCTTTTGCTAGAATTGCGCCTCTTCCTCGATAGCTCAGTCGGTAGAGCGACGGACTGTTAATCCGCAGGTCCCAGGTTCGAGCCCTGGTCGAGGAGCCAACGAATTTTTACCTTGCGCGTTGGTTTGCGCAAAGCGTTGTTTACCACGGCATACCTCAGGGCTGGATCGCAAAGAGATTGATCACCTCGCCCGTCTGCTGTAAATGGGAACCGGCAAAACAATAAGCCCGTAAACGATGCAATAGACTTCATGTCCCACGAAGACCTCCACTGGATGCGTTTTGCCCTCGCGCTTGCCGAAGAAGCGGCGGCGCGGCATGAGGTTCCGGTCGGGGCAATCGTGGTCTTTGAAAACGAAATCATTGGGCGAGGTGGCAACGCGCCGATTGCCGGAAACGATCCGACCGCTCACGCCGAAATCACCGCGTTGCGCGAAGCTGCACGCGCACTCGGCAATTACCGACTGCCGGATTGCTCTCTGTATGTAACCTTGGAGCCGTGCGCAATGTGCGCCGGCGCAATCATGCATGCGCGTATCGCCCGTCTGGTCTTCGGCGCGCGCGACCCGAAAACCGGCGCTTGTGGTTCGGTCGTTGACCTTTTCGCCGAGCCACGGTTGAACCACCACACCGAGGTGGTTCCCGGTATACTGGCCGAGGAAAGCGCTGCGCTGCTTTCGGCCTTTTTCAAAGCGCGGCGCGTAACCTCTTCTCTATGAGCGCACATTTCGACATTACGCTTTACGCCCCATCCGGCCGCCTGTGGGAACCACAAGCACTGATGCGTGCTGAAACGTTTCTGCGCCAAGCCGGACATCGCGTTCGTATCGACACCGACGTTAAACAGCAATTTCAACGTTTTGCCGGTGATGACGAAACGCGGCTCGCCGCCATTCACCGCGTATTGCACGATACGCAAACCGATATTGCGCTGGCCGTGCGCGGTGGTTATGGCTGGACTCGTTTGCTCGACCGTCTCGATTACGCCTCGCTCGCCCGCGACAAAAAACGCTGGCTCGGCCACTCCGATTTCACCGCCTTTCAACTCGCCTCGCTCGCCAAAGCACAGAAGATCACTTTCGCCGGACCCATGGCCTGTTACGATTTCGGCGCCGAAGAGGTCAGCGCTTTCACTACCGACCATTGTTTCGGCCTGCTTGCTGCCAACCGTTATGAGATTGCCTGCATTTTGCGCGGTAATCGTCCGCTGGCAACAGCAGGAACATTATGGGGCGGCAATCTCTCGATGATCGTACATCTGCTCGGCACGCCTTATTTTCCGAACATCGACGGCGGCATCCTGTTTCTCGAAGACGTGAACGAAGAACCGTACCGGATCGAACGGATGCTGTACCAACTGCATTACAGCGGCGTACTCGCCCGTCAGCGTGCCGTCTTGCTTGGACATTTCACCGAACCGGGAACGTCCGAACAAGTCACCGAATATTCGTTCGATACGGTTATCGAGCACATCCAGCGCGTCAGCGGCGTCCCGTTTTTTCACGGACTTCCGTTTGGTCATGTACGCGACAAATGGACATTGCCGGTCGGCGCTCCCTGCGAGTTGACTATCGACAGCAGCGGCCAAGCCCGGCTTGTCTGTTGGGATTACCTCCCCTGAAGCGCCGTTCGTTCGTTTCAACCTTTTCCAATCAAAACAACCCTTCTTCCTGCATCGCCTGTCTGACGCCAGGTCGTGCAATCACGCGCTCCATCCATTTCAACACATGCGGATAAGGTGTCAACGGCTTCTGAAAAATCCCCGTCCAACGCAGACATGTAAACAAATACGCGTCGGCAACGCTAAAACCCTCCATCAGGAATTCTTGGCCGCTCAACACCTCGTTTACATGAGCGATCCGTGACGCCAGCTTCGTCCATGCGGCGTCTTTTTGCTCCGGCGTCGAGGCCGGATTCCATAATGGGCTGAACCCTTTGTGAATTTCCGTCGAAATAAAAGACAGCCATTCCTGCAAACGGTAACGCGCGAACTCACCCGCCTTTGGCGCCAACGCTTTTTCCGGCGCCTGATCGGCTACGTACTGCAACAAAACCTGTGTTTCTGACAGAAGCTCGCCATTATCCAGCACCAGCGCCGGTACGTAACCTTTGGGATTGATATCGGCGTACACCGCTCCGCCCGCGGTTTTGCGCGGCATCGAGCGCAGGTCAACGGCTTCCGTTTCATATTTAAGCCCGGTTTCCGCCAGCGCAATATGCACCGCCAAAGCGCAGGAGCCGGGAGAAAAATATAATTTCATAACTTTTCCTTTTTATGGTAAAACGTGTTAGAAAGTTTTCCATGCAGCGAGTTTCGAGGCGCCATCGCCTCTTTGTAAAATTTTCCACCTAGATTGTCCCGCATGTATTACGGTGAACGTTTCAATGCCATCAGCCACTGTGTCGGCGCTGTTCTGGCGCTCTCCGGTTCGACAGTGTTGATTGTGCTCGCCAGTATATACGGAACCGTCTGGCACATCGTCAGCACCAGCATCTACGGCGCTTCCCTCACAGCGCTTTATACGATCTCGACGCTCTATCATTCGTTGCATGGCCGTTGCAAATTGATATTCCAGCGCCTTGATTATTGCGCGATTTATCTTTTGATTGCCGGTACTTATACGCCGTTCACGTTGATCACGCTACACGGCGCCTGGGGTTGGACGTTGTTCGGCATCAACTGGGGGCTGGCTGTCTTCGGCATCGCCCAGGAATTTTGGCTTGGCCGCAAAACACGCATCTTGTCGTTGCCGATCTATGTCGTAATGGGCTGGCTCATCGTGATCGCCATCAAACCACTGATCGCCGCATTGCCTATTGCCGGATTTGTCTGGCTGGCGATAGGAGGATTGTTGTATACCGTCGGCATTGTTTTCTATATTTTCGACGAAAAAATCCGGCACGGCCACGGTATTTGGCACCTGTTCGTTCTGACGGGCAGCGCCTGTCAGTTCGTCAGTATTCTTTTTTACATCGTTTTTTAAATTGTCCCGGAAGGGGTAAACGGGATGAACAACCTCTCTCTCCTCATGGACTATCATTTGTTCTGGGCATCTTCCATTTTTTGAGCATTGTCATAGAATAGCATTACCCCTTTCTTGGTGTCGTCTGTCATGCGCGGCAAACAGCTCTGCCACTATCACCACGAAAACCCCGCCACTTGGCGGTGCGAGCCGTGCAAACGGCTGTTCGGTGATTGTTGTATGCCGATCAACCTCAACCACCTCAAGAAACCGCGTTGTCCGCTGTGCCGCCGTAAATTGGTTTTCCTCGGCGCCGCCAACACCGCGCAACCGTTTTGGAAGCGCATTCCCTTTTTCTCCAGCAACGTCACAGGCGACTGGACGGAAGCGGGGCTGATCGAAAGCGAATACATCCCACATAAAGCGAAAACGCTGTCCGAAATTTACGTTCGGGAAGAACGTCACGACGATGCTTTGAAGGCATTGAAAGACACGATCAAAGCACAGCCAAAAAATATCATGTTGCACGAATGCTATCACCGTCTGCTGCTGATGTACGGCACCCCCGAACAAAATCACGCGTACCTGATGCGCGTTTATCTGCCGTTGTTGCTGTCCAAAACACCGGATCGCGCGGTCGACGTGTACCTTGCCACAAAAAAGAAACTTGGAGGTATTCCCGCCCCATCCCATCCGATGATTTGCGAAACGCTGGCGCAGGAACTGATACAAAAAGGCCACCCCTCCGAGGGCATGCAATTGCTTCAAAATTTCCACCAGCACTTCCCGGATTATCCGCATATATCGCGCGTTTACCTGATGGCGGCAAAAACGTCAGCGTACCTCTTGCGCGATATCGATGCGGCACGGAAATTGATCGACCTCATTCGCAAGCTCTATCCAAAGAGCCAGCAAATCGTCGAAGCCAACGCGCTCGAAATGGCGCTAGACAGACATTCTTTGAAATCCGGCGACGACCCTGATGCGATTTTGAGTTAAAAATTTGTTTTAATCGCAAAGAACGCAAAAAATCTTTTGAGCGGGAACGATAATCACGGGGCGTTATAGGTGAGAAGCACCATACACAGTGCTTGCATCATCTTTTGTCGGTTTCCGCATGGCCGGGATAAACCGCCCCAAGAACCCTTGCTCCTTTAGCGCCGGTCACCGCTGGCAGATTGCCGGGGCGGCGCGCCAACGTTTCACGCGCCAACCAGGCGAACGCCAATGCCTCAACATGCTG
>JAISPI010000044.1 GCA_031275075.1 Burkholderiales bacterium
GAACCGTCTTCCAAGCCACGCAATGCGATCATCAGCGCCGTCCCCACCCTCGGGTTCAACGTTTTTGCCGGCAGCTTCCACAGCTTTTCAGTCTTTTCACGGTGCGCCGGATTGGCAACCAACATGTCCGATGGCAAGCGGTGGCAGAACGTTCCCACTTCCCGCGCCGTTCCACAAGCCGTCGGCTGTCCCGTCAACGAGAATGCGCCGTTACCTGGCGTCCCGTGCTTGCCGAGCAGCAGGTGCAGCGCGTAAATCTGTTGGTTGACCCAAACACCGCGAACGTGCTGGTTGACCCCCATGCACCACAGCGACATGATCTTCTTCGACTTGTCGGCAACGTAGTAGTCAGCAAGTTGTTGCAGTTTCTTCTTGAATGCATCCAGCGATTCGGCTGGATCGCCTTTCGCCAGTTCCGCCACAAAATCGAGCGTGTACGGCTCCACCCCTCTCTTGTACTCGTCAAAGGTGATATGCCAATGCGCATCGGCTCTCCCTGCATCCTTCTGCTCGATCGACTTACCGGCCATATCCGGACGCCGCTGGGCGATAGCTTCGTATTTATCAATCGTATAGTTTAGCTGCTTCGCCAGAGTGTCTTTTTCCGCCGGGAACGCAAACTTGTCGGTCGGGCGCATGCCGAAACCGATATCGACCGGACCCGTGGTAAAGACGCAGTGCTTGTTAACGAAATCCATGTTCACCGCGTTGCGCTTAATCATTTCGCGCGCGATGTAGTTCAGAATCGCCAAATCCGTGTTCGGCTTGAAGATGATTTCCAAGTCGGCAATATCCGAACACATGTTGCGGTACGTCGTGACATTGATGATCCGGGAATTCTTGTCCGAAAGACGATGATCCGTCACCCGCGACCACAGAATCGGGTGCGCCTCGGCCATGTTGTTGCCCCACAGCACGGTGGTGTCGGCCAGTTCAAAATCATCGTAGCAGTTCGCAGGCTCATCAACCCCGAAGCATTGATAGAACGCTACCACCGCGCTTGCCATACACAAGCGCGCGTTCGGGTCGATGTTATTCGAACGAAAGCCCGCTTTCATCAGTTTGTTGGTGATATAGCCTTCCGAAACCAGTGATTGACCGGAGGTCAGCATCGCTACAGCAGACGGGCCTTTGGCTTTATAGATTCGCTTGAATTGCGCGGCGATTTCATCAAGAGCCTGATTCCAAGTGACCGGAACAAAGTCACCCGTTTTATCGAATTTACCGCCTTTCATCCGCATCAAGGGTTGCGTCAAGCGGTCTTCGCCGTAGAGGATGCGGCCATTGAAATAGCCTTTGATGCAGTTCAATCCGCGGTTAACCGGCGCATCGGGATCGCCCTTGATGGCGACGATCCTGCCGTTAAAGGTAGCGACTTGCTCGCCGCAACCGACTCCGCAGAAACGGCATACCCCTTTATCCCATCTCCATCCGGCTTCCGCTGCGCTGGCTTGTGCCAAAGCCGCTTGGGAGACCGTAAAACCGGCAGTGGCGGCAGTTGTTGCAGCGATACTCGTTTTGATAAATTCTCGGCGTGACAAGCTGGTCATGTGAACTCCTTTTGGACATCATAGCGCTAAGCGCAAAAGTTGACGGAAAAGTACAACATTTAATTTAATGCGTGGTTGAGGCAGAAACAGACGAAGCGCCGAGCGTAGGATCTTCGGCAAAATAGTGGTAAACCATGTTGACGGAAATGACGCCCGGCACTTGCTGCAATGCCCGGGCGCTGTTAGCTTCATCTTCGATGGAAGAGGCTTCTTGTACGACAATGATTTTCCCTGTCGCAGGGTCTTTCTGATACACATCAATCCCCGGCATGGCCGCCAGCGCCTCAGCAACTTCTTCACAACGTTCAGGCACTGCCACCACCAAAATCCCTGATAGATTCATGGCTAATTTTTCCCATTCTTGATCAAACGAAAGCAACCCGATTTTCGGGCTTCCCCCGGAAAATCTATGACATCAGATGATACTTACGCAGAAAAGTCCTACTTTGATCCAAGTCAAGAGAGGAACAATGCACCCGGCCACTCCAGGCATCTCAATAACAGCGCAAATGCAATATGTTTTATAAAACATATCGAGATGTTCTTTACGAACACGCATTATCAGAACCATCGCTGTAATGGCTTCAGTAACTACCGGGGGCGGCAAAATTTTCGAAGCGCGTGTACTCGCCCAAAAACGTCAAACGAATAGAGCCGATCGGACCATTTCGCTGTTTGCCGATGATGATTTCAGCGGTTCCCTTCTCTTGGGTATCCGGGTTGTAAACTTCGTCACGATAAATGAAAAGAATCAGATCCGCGTCTTGCTCAATCGCTCCGGACTCACGCAGATCCGACATCACCGGACGCTTGTTGGGACGTTGCTCAAGACTGCGGTTTAACTGCGACAACGCAACGACCGGAACATTCAGCTCCTTGGCCAAGGCTTTCAACGATCGCGAGATTTCAGAAATTTCGGTGGCGCGGTTTTCGCCAGTCGTACTTGCCTGCATCAATTGCAGGTAATCAACGACGATCAAACCGAGTTTTTTATTTTTGTAGTAACGCTTTAACCGCCGCGCCCGCGAACGCACTTCAATCACGTTTAACGCCGGCGTTTCGTCGATCATGATCGGTGCTTCATTCAAACGCCCCAGCGCATGCGACAGCTTGTCCCAATCATCATGTTTCAGACGGCCCGTTCGTAGATTCTGACTCGACAAACGGCCAACCGATCCGATCATCCGCATTGCCAATTGGGTGGAGGCCATTTCCATCGAAAACACGGCCACCGGCAAACCTGTATGCAATGCGACATATTCGCCGATATTGAGCGCCAGAGCAGTTTTCCCCATCGATGGCCGTCCGGCGATAATGATTAAATCGCCCTCCTGAAAACCAGAAGTCATTTTATCGAGGTCGTGGAAACCCGTTGGCACGCCGGTTACATCCGACGGATCGTCGCGTTCGTACAAGTGTTCGATTCGCTCGACGACTTCCCCCAGCACTTTACCGATCTCGACAAATTGCTTTTGTCCACGCGCGCCCTGCTCGGCAATGTGCAGAATATCGGCTTCCGCCTCATCAAGCACTTGCGCAGCGTTTCTGCCGAGCGGGTTGTAGGCCGTGTCAGCGATCTTCCCCGCCGCTGTCACCAACTGCCGCAATACCGAACGTTCGCGCACGATTTGCGCGTAGTGGCGGATATTGGCCGATGTCGGCACGTTCTGCGCCAATGCGCCAATATAGGCCAGTCCACCAACGTAATCCAGTTTTTGTACCGATTTCAGCGCCTCGGCGACCGTAATCACGTCGGCGGCTTTTCCCTCGCTGGTCAGCCGTTGAATATGTTCGAAAATGAGGCGATGCGCGTCGGCGTAAAAATCCTCGCGCGACAGCACGTCACCGATCCGATCCATCGCCTCGTTATCGATCAGAAGCCCGCCCAGCACAGCCTGTTCTGCCTCCATCGAGTGCGGTGGCAGTTTCAGCGATTCTATGTCACGGTCTTGGTCAGCCATTTTGGATATCGGATGCGGGCTCAATTTGTAAGGATACAGGACAGCAAAGGCAAAATGAAACCGGATGCGAAAACCGGCGCTTTAAAGCGCCGGTTTTCGCATGTTTCAAGGCTCGCGCCGATCATTGGTTGACAACTTCGCCCTGTACGCTGACCGTAATCGTGGCCACCGCGTCAGTATGCAACACCAACATCACTTGGTGATCGCCAACCTGCTTCAAATGCCCTTCCGGCAGCCGCACCATCGAACGATCGATGTTGTAGCCGCGTTCTTTCAGCGCCGCAACAATATCGACATTGGTAACAGAACCGTACAAACGGCCATCGACGCCCGCCCTCTGAGCAATTTGAACGGTCATACCTTCCAACCGTTCGGCAAGCTCCGAAGCATCGGTCAGTTTTTCCGCCGCCAGCTTCTCCAGTTCCACCCGCTTTTCTTCGAGCAGCTTGATGTTTTCCGGCGTTGCCCGTTTGGCCTTGCCCTGCGGGATCAAATAATTACGCGCATAGCCGTCCTTGACTTT
>JAISPI010000059.1 GCA_031275075.1 Burkholderiales bacterium
GGCAAAGCGCCGCTTCCAATTTGCGACAAACACGGCGCGTTGTCGATGTGAAACGAAGCGCCGTACAGATTCCGGCATTCCGGCAGCAAACGTTCGGCTGCTTGAGCCATGTCCGATGGCGAACGCGAGAGATAACGCAACGTTGGTAAGGTCTGTGGTAGTTGATCGCTGCGAAGATACAAACGCAGTGTTGCCTCCAGCGCGGCCAGTGTGATCTTGTCACAGCGTAGCGCGCGCTTGAGCGGATGTTTTTGTAAACGCGCGATGGTGTCGGCGCGGCCGACGATGATGCCTGCTTGCGGGCCGCCCAGTAATTTGTCGCCGGAAAAACTCACCAAATCGACGCCGTCGGCCAGTAGGTGTTGCGGCATGGTTTCCGCCGGAAGACCGTAGACGCTCATGTCGATCAACGCGCCGCTACCCAGATCGCTGACGACGGGCACGCCGGTTTCGCGTCCCAGCGCCACCAATTCGGCTTCCGACACTGCCGACGTGAAGCCTTCGATCCGGTAATTGCTGGTGTGTACTTTGACCAGCAACGCGGTACGTTCAGTGATTGCGCGACGGTAATCGGCAAGGTGTGTGCGGTTGGTGGTACCGACTTCGACAAGGGTACAACCGGCTTGTCGCATCACGTCGGGAATCCGGAACGCGCCGCCGATTTCAATCAACTCGCCGCGTGAGGCGATCGCTTCTTTGCCATCGGCGAGCGCCGCGAACATCAGCAATACAGCGGCAGCGTTGTTGTTGACAACGCAACAGGCTTCGGCGCCGGTGATCTCGCGCAGCAAATCGGCGACAGCATTGTCGCGGTGGCCGCGTTGCGCTTCATCGAGGTTGTATTCGAGCGTGACCGGTTCACGCATCACACGGGCGACGGCTTCGATGGCGTCGTCTGCCAGTTGGGCGCGACCGAGGTTGGTGTGCAGCACGATGCCGGTCAGGTTGAAGACGGGCTTGAGTTTCGACGCACTCCGCTCCGTCAGTACACGTTGCAACGCTGTCGGCCAATCGTTTATCCATTCCGGCAAGGTGCGGTATGTGGCAATATGAGCGCGGGCTTCGGCAAGCAATGAGCGCGCGGCATCGGCAGTCAGGCGCTGGCCATATCGCGTCACCAGCGGCGCGACTGCCGCATCATGGAGCAACCGATCGACAGACGGGAGTTGCGGATACAGAGTGTCTGGCGCGGTGACCACGGTTACGGTGGCGGAAACAGAAAAGGATTGATACTGCTGCGGCTGAATCCTTCGTCTTCGAGACGGGCGTCGAGCGCTAGGCTGGCGAGGTCGTCGGCAACAGCATCGACATCCTTGTCGTCCTTCTGATAAAGAATTTTCAGATAACTGTGGCAATCGCCGCAACTTTCGGCCTTGATTGCCGGATACCGTTTTTCGAGCGACCAATAACCAATGTCGCGGCTGCCTTCGCAGTTGCTGCACAGGGCGCGGACGACGTGCCATTCGCTCTCGCAAAGCCGACAATGAAGGTAGCGCAGGCCGTCTTGATGAACGACGCTGGCAACGGGAGCGTTGCCGCACAACGGACACAAATGGCGCTCCGCTCCGCTTTTATCATCGACGACAATTTTACTGCGGGCGATGCGTTGCATTGCGGCCAACGACAATGCCGCCCACACAAACGGCGCGCCGTCGCTGCCGACCAACGAAACATCGTTGTTGAACAGCGCGTGAGCAGCGGCCGTCCGCTGCGTAGCATTGAGCTTGCGCAGACGTTCGAGAACGGCCTGTACCGGCGGGGGCACCAGCGGCGACAGCACTGTCAACAGCGCCGCCAAGCTTTCTTGCCAGAAGGGGTCTTGCAGCAGCCGCGCCATCGACAACGGCGGCGTGACCCAATCGACGTGCAGTGTTGTGGTCGGCATTGGTGCGCTGTCATCGCGGCGGCTCAACGCATGTTGAACTTCGACGACTTGTGCAACGAACGACAGATAACCGCGCAACGATGATTCGCTCTCGGCCAGTGTGCGCAACCGCCGGGCGCGCGTTTCATACAGCGTGACCGGGTTGGCAAGAAAAAGCGGCGCGATAGAACCTATCGCGCCGGCAGGAGTTGAAGGAGAAACGTTAGACATTAGTGGTTCTTATTTCCCTTGGTTGCCAGCTCGCGAAGCCAGCGCGGGTGGTGTTTCTTCGCCCAGGCACGGGTAACTGTCCCGTAGACCATGCCGCGCACTGTTCCTTTATACCAGAAACCCATGTAAATGTGCACGATCACCAAGAACATCATCAGGATACCGCACACCGAATGCAGCAGCAGCGCCAGCCGCAGCAGCGGGATCGGAAAGAGGTGGGCAAAATACGGCCTCCACGCGATCAATCCGGTCACCAGCAGAACGACGGCCAGCCCCATGACTTTCCAGAACAGCATTTTCTGCCCCGGATTGTAATGGCCGACTTCGACGACATGGTGCTCATTCCCTTTCAGGATGTCCGCCGTGTGGCTGAACCATTTACTGTCGCCCTTTTCCGGCAGACAGTACCGGGCGTTGCGGAAGAACAGCACGATAAGCCCCAGCACCATCACGATCCCGAACACTGGATGCAGGAATTGCGCCAGTTGCGGTGTGCCCAAGATGTTCAGCATCCAGTGCAGTGACGGGAAGAAAAAGCCCAACCCCGAAATGGCGACCATGAAAAAACCGAGCACAGTCAACCAGTGCGCGACACGCGCCGGGTAAGAGTGGCGCAAAAC
>JAISPI010000091.1 GCA_031275075.1 Burkholderiales bacterium
GAGGCGATGGTGGAGCGCGGCGAGGTGAAACCGCCGGAGTTGAAAAATATCGTTTAACGTTCGTCGGTTTATCGCCGAAAAAAAGCCCGTTATCGTTAACGGGCTTTTTTGTTACACGGCCTGGTTGGCATGAGCATTAAACTTTTCGCGTCTTTTCAAGCGGTTGACGCTGAGCGGTTCAAAGCAGGGATGCGTTTGTCGGACAGCCCGGTTTTGCGGGACAATTTTTACTAAGGAATTAAATTTGATGATGTGAGTATGGCAGTGGGCTGTTTGAAAGACGCCTAAATGAAAAGTTAATTACCGTAACTATTGTAACTTTTGAGGGTTGTCTTTCTCTCCCGACCGTTTGTGGTTTGCTGTCTTTAACACAACGAGGACGATTTGTCGTTAAATGTAAACGAATCTGCGCTTTTACTCGTGACGACTATGTTAAACTGATCCAATCATTATGAGTGAGCTGATCGTTGTTGCTCGGCTCTCTATTTTCGGATTCAATCATGAGACATACGGGTGAATGACATGTTGCCTCTCTTTCTTCGCACTTTCTTTCAGGAAACCAACGAGAAAAAAACGCTCATTAGAAGGAAATGCCGTATCTCGCGCTGTAGTATTATGCTGCGCAGCCTTCTGGTAGCGTTCGGATTGTTGCTTTCAGGCGCAGCGTATGCGCAATCCGCCGATCTGTCGGTTGCTCAAACCTTTACTCCTTTGGATGGGGCTTCAGGCAGCCAATTTACCAGCACCTTTACGGTATTTAATAATGGGCCCGATACGGCTACGAACGTCGTGCTGGTCAGCACTTTCCCGCTCATGCCGGCGGGGGGTGTCGTTAATTTTGACTCATACCCGGCGGGTTGCACTCTGTCTGGAACAACGCTTACTTGCAATCTTGGCAACATGGCGCGCAGCGAAAGCCGTGTGCTCCCGTTTGTCTATACCCTCGGGGGCACTCCTGGAGTATGGCGCAACGAGGGGACGGTGTCTTCATCAACGCCTGACCCCAATCCTGGCAACAATACCGCAGCGAGGCCTGTGACAACGGTAAGCTCCGCCGATCTTAAACTGACGGCTACCGGTCCGGGCGCACCGGTTCTTTCCGGAGGCGCCTTTAACTATTCGCTCCAAGTCGAAAATCTCGGCCCTCAGCCTATCCCCGCTGATGCCACCATAACGGTGCAATTCACGGTTTCTGCAAACACCACTATGACCGGTGCTTCAGGCAGCGGCTGGACTTGCTCACCATCTTCCGGAGCCGCTGGCACCTTGGTTACATGCACAAGAGCCGGCCCTATGGCGGTCGGTGGAACAAGCGCATTGACGATCAACGCGGTCGCCATGAGCTCGCTTTCCAGCACTGTCAGTACCCATTTTGCGGTTGGCGCTATGGGATCCAATGGTATAGCGTGGCCTGACCCCGATATTAACAATAATGAAGCTAACGTTTCCATTTCGATCACGGCAGGCACGGATGTTAGCATCATAAAAACGGCCGCCATTGATGAAGCTGCGAATGAAGTGATTTTTACGTTGACGCCACGCTACAATGCAGGCGATCCATTGAACGGCATTCCGATTACCGTTAGGGACACTTATTCCGCTTCGCATTTCACTTTTGCCAGTTGGATATCCACTGCTGGTTGGACTTGTTCCGGCCCGACCCCCTATGGAGTCGGCATGATGGAACTTACGTGTACGCGAACCGAGTACACGGGTAGCAGCGGTTCCGATATGCCCGTCATCCAATTCCGTGCAACGCCTGGAGCATCCGTAATTGACGCCACAAACCAGGCGGAGATCAGTTTGGGCGGCGGAAGATTGGACCCCATAATGGACAACAACTCTTCCGATGTCACCATCAATGTCAACGGCCGGGCCGACATGACGGCGAGCAAAAGAACCTCTTTCTCCCCCGTGGTTGTCGGGCAGGATTTTGAATATATCGTTGCGGCAAGAAATCTTGGGCCGTGGAGTGTTCCGAACGGGCAGCCCATCTACATTGAAGACGAATTGCCCGATCAAGTCGTTCTGACGGCGCTTCCTACGGGTACCAACTGGACTTGTTCCGTTGCCTACAAGGATGGTACTTCGGTCACCTATCCGGTCACCAGTACCACGGCAAACCCGGTCGTTATCAAATGCACGTACCTCTTGGGGCTTAACGTGAACGCGTCTACCCCCGAGATCAGGATTCCGGTTCAGGTGGCGACGGACGGCACGGTCAACAATAGCGCCTGCGTTTCTCTTGCTGACAGAGGGACGAATCAAGGTTGGCGCCAGGACGATCTTAATGGGAACGATTGTTCTTCCCCGGTTCTGGGAGGGGGTGTCGTTGTAACCTCGGAAGAAGCCGACCTTGAAATCACCAAAACAGCAAGCCCCGCTACGGTCGATGCCGGTCAGCCCCTTACCTACACACTGACGGTGACCAATTATGGCCCCAGCGTAGCCACCGGACTCCTCCTCACCGATGCAGTATCGTCGCTTATTAGCACGGCAGGGTTGCAGAGCGTCACAATAACGACACTTCCCGTTGGCGGAGGATCGTGTCTCGTGGGCGGTGTCTCCCCTGTCTTTCCTGTAAACGGAACGGCGCATACGGTGACATGCGCATTCCCGTCACTTGCGGTTGGCGAAAACGCAGTCGTTCAAATCGTCGTGTTGCCCGCTATTGACGCCACTGGAAATCGCTCGAATACAGCCACTGTGTTTTCTTCCGAGGTGGGCGATCCGAATCGGGACAACAACAGCGACACCGTAACAAGTACGGTAAAGGCGGTTTATGATTTGACGGTAGAAACTTGGGGCAGCAGTGCAGGTCTTACAGCAACATCTGCGCCCGCCAATTCCGTCCTTGTATTCGTAACACGCACCAGAAACATTGGTATATCAAGAGTGCCGACGGCGAAAGTGACCATTGACCTTCCGGCCAATGCGGAGTTTATCCGATTGGTAGGCGCAGGAGGTGCTACCTGCACCCCTCCCTCTGCTTCGCTTGCCGGTACCATGGGGGGGACGTTGACCTGCGAGTGGCCGACCGGAATAGCGGCTGGCTCCTTTCTAGACGTTTCTTATGAAGTCATGACCCCCAGCGGCGTGGGCAGTACCGTTACCAGTGCTGCCGAAGTTGGCCTTATCAATCCGAGCCTTTATGACCCCGAATCGGATCTGACCAACAATAACGCGGTAGCAAACGTCAACATTACTCCCGCCCAAGCAGATATACGGATTAACATCAACACTTCTCCTACGATGTATCTTGGAGATACGACAACGTACACCATCACAGTCACTAATGGTGGGCCATCGCTTGCGACTGATGTTGTGATGACTTCTGACTTTAATCCCGTGACGGCTGTTTTCAGCTATCAAGGGGGGCTGACGGTGGATAAGGGAGGTACTTGTACGCAACCCTCAACAGGCGCTTTCAGTGGGCAAGTGGTTTGCACATGGCCTTCATTGAATATCGGAGAGTCTGCAACAGTCACTTACGTGATGCGCGCGGAAGCCATTGTAAATCCGGGGCATTTGTCGGGAAGCAACCATACATACGTTTCTGCTCACGCTACCGAGGATGATCCTCTTATAGGCAATGAAAGCATGGATGAAACCAGAACCGCCGTTCGTCAGGCGGCGACAGGCAGTGGCGTAGGTCTTGAGATTACCAAAACGGCATCAAAACCCCGCGTCACGCAAGGCACGCATTTTGACTACACCATTACGGTTTACAACCATGGCCCGGATGATGTTACGCCAGCGCATGGCGTTCAAATCATTGATGTCTTGCCTAACGAAGTTTCATTAACGGCGGTTCCTGCGGGCTGTAGTTATGTTGCCGCAACCCGTACGCTGACATGTCTGGTTAGCGCGTTGCTGAACGGCGCTGATTATGTGGTCGTTGTCCCCGTCAGGGTCGAAAGCTCCGGCGCAGGACCGATTGTCAACACAGCCGTCTTGGATATGATCAATAACCTCCGGGGCGAAGAGGAATCAACGGCAATCGTCCAGCGCTATTTAGAACAAATCCCCACCTTGTCGCATGGGGGATTGTTGGTGCTGCTGGCGCTTCTTGCGCTGGTAGCCGCAGCGCACTGGCGAAGAGAAAACGTTTCTTCTCTGCGACGGAGCTGTTGAAAAAACAAACGTTTCACTTCCTGCGGTTATCCGCAGGAAGTGAAACACACATAACCGTTACCGCTCTTGGGCGGGAAGGATGATCGGAACAACGCCGCAATGTTTTTGCGGCGTTGCCTTTTCCAGGGATCGGCGCATTCGCAAGGTCGAGCAACGGAATCAAAACAAATGGCCTTTGGTGCAAACGCGGGTGGGGCAGGGTGATGCGGCGACTATGGCTGATCCGGTTGCCGTAAAGCAAGAGATCGAGATCGAGCGTGCGCGGCGCTTTCGGATAAGGGCGTGCGCGCCGGTGTTCACGCTCGATACGGCGCAACGCAGCGAACAGTTCGTTTGCCGGCAACAGGGTGTCGAGCGCGACAACCGTGTTGAGGTACGGTGGCTGTCGCCGACTGACACCTTGCGGTGCGGTACGGTAGAAACGCGCTTGCTGAACCCGCTGCGTCTGCGGCAATGCGGCGAGTTGCGCTATGGCGCGCTCAAGATGGTGGCGCGAATCACCGCGGTTACTGCCGAGGCCGATGTAAGCGCGAACCGGAAGTTTCATTCGGCGGAAGCGGCAGTCGTTTTAGCGTGACTGTGTTTCTTGCGTCGCCGCCGTGGCCGCGAACCGGAGCCGGTCGCAGGTTTTGGCGCAGCAGCCAACATCTCTTTGCGGGCATCCATGTCAGCTTCCTGAAACTTCTCCCACCACACACTCAGTTCACGCGGCATTTCCCGATTTTCGGTGCGCAGGCACAGAAAATCGTAAGCGGCACGAAAACGCGGCTGTTCGAGCAGCCGATAAGGCCGCTGTCCTTGCCGCTGTTCGAAACGCGGTTGCAGCCCCCAGATTTCACGAATAATGCCCTGAAAACGGCGCGGCACAGCGAGCATTTTGGCGTGTTCTTCCAGGGCGGTGTCCATTGCGGTAATGAACGCCGGAGCGGGTTTCATTCCGGCTTCGATATGTGCGTCACGTTCGCGTGTCACTGTCGGCCACAGAAGCGCGGCAAACAGGTAAGCCGGCGATACGGTTTTACCGATTTTCAGTCGCGCGTCGGTGTGCGCCAGCGCGAGGTCGGCGAAACGTTCAGCGATTGGTGTGCTGAGCAGCGCGTCGAATGAAGGCAACAACTGATAACGTCGTACCTGTGCGACGGTTTCACTGGCGTTGCCGGAGAGCAACAGTTTTTGCGTTTCTTCAAACAGCCGGGCTGGTGGAATGTTTCGCATCAACGCAGCGAGTTTTGTCAGCGGCGCTTCCGAAGTTGGCGCCAGCGTCAGCCCAAGTTTGGAGGCTAACCGTACGGCACGCAGCATCCGTACCGGGTCTTCGCGGTAACGGGTCGTCGGTGATCCGATCAGCTTGAGACGACGAGCGCGCACGTCGTTAACGCCGCCGACGTAATCCCAGATTTCTTCGGTTTCCGGATCGAAGTAGAGCGCGTTGATCGTGAAATCCCGACGTAACGCGTCTTCGGCTTGTGTGCCGTAAACGTTATCGGAGAGCAGACGACCATGTTCGTCGGTAGCGTCCTCGTCGGTTTGAGCAGAACGGAAAGTCGAGACTTCGATAACATCGTGGCTGACGTGAACGTGAACCAACCGGAAGCGGCGGCCAATGATGAAGGCGCGACGAAACAGTGGCTTGGTTTCTTCCGGAGTGGCATCCGTCGCGATATCAAAATCTTTTGGGCGGCGCCCCAGCATCAGGTCGCGTACGGCGCCACCGACAATGAACGCTTGAAATCCGGCGCTGTGCAGACGGCGCACGACACTTAGAGCCGCTTCGTCGATAGCGTCGGCACGGATGGTGTGTTGTGCGGCACGATAGATGCGCGGTGCTTTCTTGAAGCGTTGCGGCAAAAGACGGGTAATGAAATGGCCGATCATGAATGTCTGGAGCGGGAGCCGGACGACGAAAAAAAGATGTCTGTGATCGAGAAGAAAAAGCGTGTTGTTAAAAACGTGCGGGAGGCACGGGGCTTGTTGTGGCTGTATTGGTTGATAATAATAGCATGCCCGTCGGGTCATCGGCAGTTTGCCATTGCCCGGGGGCAAGACCGTCGAGTGTCCATGGGCCGATCTGGGCGCGGATGAGCCGTAGCGTCGGATGACCGACAGCGGCAGTCATCCGGCGCACCTGGCGGTTCTTGCCCTCGGTTAATTGCAGCTCCAGCCAGGAGGTCGGGATCGCGGCGCGAAAGCGGATCGGCGGAATGCGCGGCCACAAATTCGGCGGCTCATCGATCCGCCGGACTTTGGCAGGGCGGGTCATGCCATCGCGCAATGTGATGCCGTGCGCCAAATGACGCAGCGCATCGTCGCCGGGAATGCCTTCGACCTGCGCCCAATAAGTCTTGGTGAAACGGTGGCGAGGATCGGTAATCTGCGCTTGCCACGGGCCGTGATCGGTAAGCATCAACAGTCCCTCGCTATCGGCATCGAGCCGACCGGCGGCGTAAACATCGGGAACCGCAATGAAATTCGCCAGCGTTTGGCGAGCGCCGTCGCTGGTGAATTGGCACAGCACACCGTAGGGCTTGTGAAAACGCAATAGCCGCATTACGAATATGGATTCTGTCAGAAACAAGCGTGGGACAATAATACCTGTTTTATGCAGCGACTGCGGGTCACGTTTTTAAAAAATGCGCGTTTTGTTTTTTTATAGTGAGGGTTCATGATGACGTATCAGAACATCCAGGTGCCACAGGATGGCGCCCCTATTACCGTTAACCCGGATGGCAGCCTCAACGTACCTGACAATCCCATCATCCCGTACATCGAAGGCGATGGCATTGGCGCCGACATCACACCGGTGATGATCAAAGTCGTTGACGCTGCGGTAATGAAAGCCTACGGAGGCAAACGTAAACTGTGCTGGATGGAAGTGTACGCCGGCGAGAAAGCGACGCGCCTTTACGATTCGCAAACTTGGTTGCCGGATGAAACCATGCACGCGCTGAAAGAATATGTAGTCTCGATCAAAGGGCCGTTGACCACGCCGGTCGGCGGCGGCATCCGCTCGCTTAACGTGGCGCTACGGCAGATGCTTGATCTCTATCTGTGCTTGCGACCCGTGCGCTACTTCAGAGGTGTGCCGAGTCCGGTAAAAGCGCCGGAGAAAGTCGATATGGTGATTTTCCGCGAAAACGCCGAAGACATTTACGCCGGTATCGAATGGCCTGCCGAATCGGAAAAGGCGAAAAAACTGATTGCTTACCTGATCAACGAGATGGGCGTGACGCAGATCCGCTTTCCGCAGACCTCCGGTATTGGCGTCAAACCGGTTTCCCGCGAAGGCGCCGAGCGGCTGGTGCGGCGCGCGTTGCAATACGCGATCGACCATGACCGGCGGTCGATAACGCTGGTGCACAAAGGCAACATCATGAAATACACGGAAGGCGCGTTCCGCGATTGGGGCTATGCGTTGGCACAACGCGAATTTGGCGCGCAACCGATCGGGGATGGGCCATGGTGTTTGTTCAAGAATCCGAAAACCGGCCGTGAAATCATGATCAAAGACGCCATCACCGACAATTTCCTCCAACAAATTTTGCTGGCGCCGGAAGACTACGACGTGATTGCAACACTGAACCTGAACGGCGATTACATTTCCGATGCGTTGGCGGCACAAGTCGGCGGCATCGGCATCGCGCCGGGCGCCAACCTGTCCGACACAGTAGCGGTGTTTGAAGCGACGCACGGAACAGCGCCGAAGTTCGCCGGTACCGATACGATGAACCCCGGCTCCGAAATTCTCTCTGCCGAGATGCTGCTGCGACACATCGGCTGGACGATGGCGGCGGATGTGATCATTGCGGCGATGGAAAAAACCATTCTCGCCAAAACCGTCACCATGGATTTTGCCCGCCTGATGCCGGACGCCCAGAAAGTGTCGTGCTCGGGATTCGGCGAGCGGATGATTGCGCAGATGTGATAGATCGGTAGGCTGGTACAGTAGCAATTCGGTGAAGCATGGCCTTGTGACGCAGACTAAAGACTGGCCATATTCGATGTTTTCCCGCTGGGTGAGGCGAGGGGTTTATACTGAAGATTGGGCTGGCGATGGATTACGCGACATGGAGCGGGGATAAGATTGTGGGTATTACGCGGATGCTGGGATTACGCTACGCTTTATCCCAGCCTTGTATTATAGGGTTTCGTCTTGAGTACACTCAAGACCGAGTGGCTGGACGCCGTTTGCGCTTTCTACCTTGATAGACCCGGCAATGGTTCCGTTTTTACAGGCCTATTACAACAGCTTGAGGAAATGAAGATGAAGATCAGGCAAATAGCCGTTCGTATTGTGTTACCCCTCTTGTTGAGCGGCTGCGCTCCTGTGCCGTCGTATTCCGTTGATCCATACATAGGGTCGCTCAAGCAATGTTTGGATATCCAAGGAACGTATGAAAGCAGTAATTTTTATACCCCCCCCCCGCCTGAAGCCCAACCTCGGTTTAACGTTTTTTTAATTGATGAAACTCTTCCGAAAGTTTTAGGGAACGTGTTTTGGGGGAAGGTGCGAAACAAAGAGTTCAGACTACGGGATGTTCCTGATGGGAAAAAAGCTGTATATTTTCGTGTGTGGATGACATACCACTTCTTGGATGACCAAAGATTGGCGATCTACATCTTCAATGAATTTGGGCAAGAAGAAAAATTTGTTTTCAACATGAAAGGGGCAAGTCAAAAAGACCTTCCGTGGTGGGAGGAGGAAGAGCTTACCTGCAATGCCTCATCTTGGCAAAAATCATACACCAAAACAACTGGTGGTGGGGAGGGGGGAGGGGCTAAAGAGAGGCGTTTCGTCAAAATAACCAAAACAGCCAATGGTGCGCTCAAAAAAGAAAGTGAATGGGAATTTTGGAGAGGCCGTTTAGGTTTATATGCGCTCGATACGAGATCTCCAAGTACATCTTACCACCGCAAAGTTGACCTAACCGTTGAGGACATTCGGGCGAATAACGAGAAGGCGAAGAAAGCTATCGCGCAATACGATGAGTTTGTGACAAGTCCGCCGCAGTGATTAATCGTGTTGTTCGCCATCCGAAACGCGGCAGGATGCGGTAACCCGCTGGTGATTGGCTGTTCGCAGGCGCTTTCTCAAGCAACATTTTTAGGCATCCCTTACGACAAAAACGGCACCGGCGTGTGGGACAAAATCGCCAATGCGTTTGTAGAACCCTTCGCCGGCCCTCATGATTTCGGTAACAACGTTTTAGGACGCGGCTATGGGGACGACGGGTTTACCTACCAAAACCCGAGCTTTGCGCATGAGCTTTGGACGGGCGGCATGAACTTCGTGAACATCCCGCTGGCGGTGCCGTTTGCGCTTTCTACCATGATAAACCCGGCAATGGTGCCGTTTTTACA
>JAISPI010000160.1 GCA_031275075.1 Burkholderiales bacterium
GGAACGACTTTACGGCATACCGGCCAAAGAATGGCGCGGTGTGTATAGTGGACGCGAATCGACGACAGCGAAGTAAAGACGATGGTGGCTGCCGAAGTGGCAATGGCCATATGAACGACTTGTTCGCTGGAGGTTGTATGTTGCGTCAGCAACATCGTAATGAAAGGCACGGTCAATATACCGCCGCCGATACCGAGTAATCCGGCAAGAAAACCGACGACCGCCCCTAACAATAACAATCCGGCAAAGATCAGTACGGTTTCCATTCTTGTGTTTTTATCGGGAAGCAGGTAATGAAATAATTATTATGCGCTTAAAAGAAAAAAGTCTACAACACCGGTTTGTTCAATGCCGCCCCAAAAAACAAACCCCTTATTCGCGAAAACAAGAGGTTTGCGGAAAGAGGCCCCCCGCCTGTGCCGTCCGGTCATATTCTTGAACCTGAGTTCAAGAATGGCCGCCTGACGAGACCTTTAGACGCTTTCAGGGATGAAGCGAACACCAGTCTCCGAACTCGGCAGCCGTGCATCAATGCATTGGTTCAAAGAATGACTGACCGTCACGAACACCGCAGGGGATAGAAGCTTATGGTTTTCACCATAGCACAAATCGCCAAGAGTTTCACACTGTTTTTTCAGGTTCGGCCAGCATTCGGTCAATCGACAAATGCAATTCACGCAACCGATGTCTCGCCTGCTCGATGTCGTCTGGAACCGAAACCGCTTCTTTCTTGGCGCTGTCACGTTCGACGCGTGTCTGTAGCAACTCGTTGACAAGATTGAGCGCTGCAATAACGGCAATGCGCTCGATGCTGATGGACTTGTTGCTGCTTTGAATGGTCTCCATTCGCTCGTTCAACATCGAAACAGCGTCGAGCAACGCCGCCCGTTCCCGCTCTTTACAAGCGACTTTGTAAGAACGACCAAGGATGGAAACATCAAGCGCCAGCGTCCGTTCCGAAGAAGCCGTCATGACGATGCCTCCGGTAAACGCGACAACAACGCTTCCAGACGTGCGCTTGCGGCTTGGGTGCGTTGCGTCAATGCTTGGTTTTCCTCACGCGCACGGGCAAGATCACGCCGCAAGGCTTCGTTAGCCATGCGCAATGCCCGCGTGTGCTCAAAGAGCGTGCGCAGTTTTTTTTCGAGAAGGCGAAGTTCGGTGTCCATGGATCGGGGGTGGCAAACGCATCAGGGTTAGCAAAAACGCTGAAAAAACAATAACCGGAATAAAGATACTATAGGCGTCCCTATCGGGGGAGTCAATGATCAGCCACTTTAACGTAGCGAACATCGACGATATCGATTTCTTCAATACCAACCGGTGTGCGCAAAGCCACGGTATCACCAACGCGGGAGCGCAGCAGCGCCGTCGCCATCGGCGACACCCAACTGATGTGGCCGCGCGCCGGATCGAATTCATCAATGCCGACGATGGTTACAGTGCGTTCTTCGCCGCCGCTGTTAACGATATCGACCGTGGCGCCGAAATAGATGCGATCATTGTCGTCGCGCCTTTCGGCGGGATCAACCACAACCGCTTTATCGAGGCGTTTGACCAGAAAACGGATGCGGCGGTCGATTTCGCGCAACCGCTTCTTGCCGTAAATATAGTCGCCGTTCTCGGAACGGTCGCCGTTGCCCGCTGCCCAGGCGACGGTCGTCACCAACGCCGGACGTTCGTCGCCGGTCAACTGGTCGAGTTCCGCCTTCAGTCGGGCAAAACCAGCAGGGGTCATGTAATTGGGCGCGTTAACGGGCAATGCTGACGCCGACGAAAGCTCGTCATCGTCATCAAACACCGTATCTTCCCGGGTGAAAGCCTTGTTCATCGTGATCATCCTCAGATGAATCATTATAAGCCGTTCCACAGGTGCCCTATAATCATCGCGAAGCTATCCCCATTCTCAATACCGTGCTGCCTTCCGCTGCCTCCTCTCCGTTTCATCAACACCAAAAACGCGCTTGGGTGATTTTGTTCGCCATGGCGATTCTGGCATTGGCAGTGCTGCTGTTGGCGCTGCTGACCGGCAGCGTCAAAGTCACGTTTTCCGAGTTATGGACAGGCTGGCATAGCGATGGTGACACGGCGGCGGGCGTGGCTATTGTCCGTGACCTGCGGCTGCCGCGCGCGCTGGCAGCGTTCGCCTGCGGCGGCCTGCTGGCGCTGGCCGGTGCAATGATGCAGTTACTGTTGCGGAACCCGCTGGCTGACCCGTACGTGCTGGGTGTGTCTGGCGGCGCTGCCGTGGGGGCGTTGTTGTCGTGGCTGATCGTAATGCCGTTGTTACAAACGCCGCTGGCGGTATTGGGGGCATTGCTTTCGGCGCTGCTGGTGTGGTTCGGGGCGCGGCACCGTGGCAAACACTGCGGCGGTGAAGTTTCGTGGGAAATAGGAACCGTGCCGCGTTTGTTGTTGACCGGCGTTGTCGTAGCCGCCGGCTGGGGAGCGTTAATCGTGCTGCTGTTGAGCCTCGCCCCCGATGCGCAGTTGCGCAGCGCGTTGGCTTGGTTGATGGGCGATTTGTCCGGCGCGGCGATGCCGTGGACAGCGTTAGCTGTGTTGATAATCACATTGGCGCTGATCTGGCCACAGGCGCGAAATTTAAATCAATTGGCATTCGGCAGTGTTCACGCCGAGGCGTTGGGCGTACCACTCAAAAAGACACAGGCATGGCTTTACGGACTGGCCGCGTTGGCAACGGCAGCGGCTGTGGTCACGGCAGGCTGTCTTCCGTTCGTTGGCTTGATCGTGCCGCATGCGTTGCGGCTCATACTGGGCAACGACCAGCGCGTGCTGTTACCCGCTTGCGTTCTGGGCGGCGGTGCGTTTTTGATGCTGGCCGATACCGCAGCGCGCACGCTGACAGCGCCGCAAGCATTGCCGACAGGCGTACTGACCGCATTAATCGGTGTTCCGGTGTTTCTCTTTTTGCTGAGGCGGGCATGAACACTGCCGCGCCTGCGCCATCGCCTGTGTTACAAGTACGCGAACTGACCGTCAAATGCGGCGCCCGTGTGCTGTGCGAAGCGTTGTCGTTCAAAGCACAACCCGGCGATTGCTGGGTCATCGTCGGCCCGAACGGCGCCGGGAAAAGCACCTTGTTGCTGACGTTGGCAGGCTTGTTGCCGTTCGAAAATGGCAAGTCCGGGCACAGCAGTATCGAGTGGCATGGCGCGCCGCTGTCGTCGTTGAACACACATCAACGCGCTTGTTACCGCGCCTTTCTCGCCCCCCAACAAAGCGACGTATTCAGCACCACCGTGTTCGACGCCGTGCTGGCCGGACGGCATCCGCATCTGGCTGCTTGGCAATGGGAAGGCGCTGCCGATGTGGCCTCTGCGGAGGCAGCCTTGGCAAATTTAAAACTGGAGTCTTTGGCGGCACGCGATGTCCGCACACTATCGACAGGAGAACGTCAGCGCGTCGCGCTGGCCGCCCTGCTGGCGCAAGAACCGTCGCTGTATCTGCTCGATGAACCGGCAAGTCATCTCGATCCGGCGCAACAAACTGAAGCGCTCGATACGGTGCTCGCCCATGCGCGAAAACACAACGCCGCGGTGGTGATGGTGTTGCACGAATTGCATCTCGCCACACGCTACGCCGATCATGTGATTCTGCTCGGCGATGAATGCGCGCAAGGGAAAGTGCAAACCGGCAGCGCAGCGGAAATGTTGACAGCGGAACGCTTATCAGCGTTGTTCAGTGCGCCGATGGTGGCACTTGAAGGCGGTGGAATCAAAAGTTTCGTGCCGGAGCGAAGTTAATAACAAACAGTCGAAATGAAGGCTCCAAAAACATTTAACCGCAGAGAACGCAAAAAAATTTCTTCTCCGTGTTCTTTGCGTTCTCTGCGGTTGTTATTTTTGATTTCATCGTGACCTTGTGCGGTCTTGGCGCAACGCTTCACACAGCGTCGCCATTCCTTCAATAAAACGCGGCCCAGGCCGATGCAACAAGTCAGGATCGACACGGATGAAAACCTGATGACGCACGGCAGGAATCTGCGGCCAGCGTTGCCAACTGTTTTTCCATCGCGTGAAATCTTGTTCCGATGCGCCCATGATGATAACTTGCGGTCGCGCAGCTATCACTGCTTCGCGCAAGACGACCGGCGCCGGAGCGATGAGTGTTGAAAAGATACTGCGACCACCGCAGTGGGTGATCGCCCGGTTAATCAGACTGTCGCCGCCAATGGTATAAAGCGGCGATTCCCAGAGTTGATAAAACACGGAAACGGGCGCTCCGGCATCACTGCGAACAGCCGCGATACCTTTCAGTTGCGCACGGTAACGCTGTGCGTAAACGCGCGCGGCAACTTCGTGACCGCTGAGAACGCCGAGCGCTTCGATGTCGTCGGCAATGGCTTCCGGCGTCGGCGCATCGGCGATATACAAAGCGATGTTTCGGGCGCGTAATGATTGTTGTTGCTTAACGGAAAGGTAAGACGGCAGAACAATCAACGATGGTTTAAGCGCGATGATGCGTTCGAGATCAAGCGCATTTGCGTTGCCGATGATGGGCAATGTTTTGACAGCAGGCGGTGTATCGGAATGTTCGGATACCGCCACCAGATTCGCGCCGGCGCCGGCAGCAAAAACGAGTTCGGCGGCATGCGGCGACAAGGTGATGATGCGTTGTGCCGGCGCTTCCAGCATAACTGTGTTACCGCGACTGTCGGTGACGGTCAGTGCAGCATGAACCGTGGCGCTCAAAACGATGGCTAATAAGACGAAGAGCCAACGGAAAAACGCAAAATGTTTTCTGCGCCCACTGTGCTTGCAAAAATAATGGGGTTCAATTTGCATCGGCGACAACCCTAAGAAAAAACCGTTTTAACCGCAAAAAACGCAAAGAGCGCAAAAAATCTTTGAGTTCTTTGCGCTCTTTGCGTTCTTTGCGCTCTTTGCGGTAACTGTTTTTGATTTTCCCATTCCGGAAACTACCATTGTCCGCGCGCTCCAATCATGAACTGCCTGCCGCCGGTAGCGAAATCAGCGACATACTGGTAATCCTTGTTAAACACGTTATTGAGGCGAGCAAACCAAGTTAGTGTGGCAGTATCCGCGAATGTGGATTTCCATTCGGCAACGAGATTGATAACGCCGTAACCACC
>JAISPI010000121.1 GCA_031275075.1 Burkholderiales bacterium
TCGGTAGATTTGGTTGAGCGTAGCGAAGCCTAACGATTGGGTGTTAAAAATCAGTGGGCTATAAGAAAACGTATGAAATAAAAAAACCGTCATTCCCGCAAAAGCGGGAATCCAGTGACTTGTAGACTATCAAGTTGTGTCCAAATTGTCTTGCACAACAGATTCAGCAACTTAACGTCCTCCCTTCCGCTGGGTTTTCTGCTTGTCTAACCGAAAAACAATTGCCGCTCTAAGCTAGAATTGATAGTATTTACATCAAGATAGTTCGTCCATATATAGTTAGATTGCGCATGGCAGGACTCCCCTCTACGACCATTTCTTTCGACGCGGAGCCGCCCCGCTTAGAAGTTATTGTTCCCGCGGTCGAACAGCGCGGAGGTTTGCCGATTGAGACGCGTCTGAAAGACCGTTCGCTACGGTTGTGTTTCGTCTGTCGCAGTGAAGAAGAGGTCGAAATCTCCATGCCCCCTTACGGTAATGTGGTGATCCGGGTCACTGACTGGAGCATGAAGGCCGGTTCTCTCTATCAGCTTGTCTGTGAAACTCTTATCGAACTAGGTGGCAAAAGCACGATCGAGTGGCGCGTTCCGCTTCAGCTGCCACTTACGGAAGCGAGCCTTAGGAGCGAACACCGCAGAGTGGTTGTTGCTAGTCTTGTCGTTACGATACTACTCGCTGGTACGGTTGCCGCCATCTTGGCAGGGTTTGGCTTTGTCGTGTGGAAGGTAGTGACAGGCTCGTAGACTGGGATGGAGTAAAGTGAAATTCCGGTTTTGTTTAAATGAGCACATTCTGGATCCCCGCCTCTGTGGAGATGACGCCGCTTTCTGATTCTTGAGCTTTGCTCTATTCCCCTCGCCTTATTTCTCGGTTATACTTATAGATTAACAGGCGGTTAGCTCAGCTGGTTAGAGCGCCACGTTGACATCGTGGAGGTCGTTGGTTCGATTCCAATACCGCCTACCAGATTTTTTGCGCCGGTCGCAGACCAGTGCCCGACGATTCACCCGCAATTAACTGCGTTGCAGATTACTTGAAAGGATCAGGTTATGACACCGCGAACGTTTTTGCCGAAAAGGTAATTCCAGACGAGTTCGTGCGCCTGCTCCCCTGCTTGCCGGAAAAATTTTTCTTCGGCAACCGAATCCAGAAAAGTGCGGCTCGTCCGCGCTTTTTTTATGGTGCATCGCACTTAGTGGACTGCATAAACATTTACAGTGGTTTTAATTTAAATGTGTACGATAAGCAACCCCATCCCCACCCTAACCCTCCCCTTGAAGGGAAGGGAATAAGTGGCGTAGCGCAGACGTATACGACTAAACGAAAAACGCTCTCTCTGGAAGATTAAAATGCCCAACATTCAATTGCCCGATGGTTCCGTCAAATCTTTTGCCGCACCGGTCACGGTGGCTGACGTTGCTGCCGCCATCGGCGCCGGTCTCGCCCGCGCCGCGCTGGCCGGAAAAGTCGATTTTGGCAATGGAGACTGCCAACTGGTCGATACGTCATTCTCCATCGACCGCGATGCAAAGCTGTCTATCGTTACCGCCAAAGACGCCGAAGGGCTTGACCTGATCCGCCATTCGGCGGCGCACCTGCTCGCTTATGCGGTGAAGGATTTGTTCCCGGACGCGCAAGTCACGATTGGGCCGGTGATCGAAGACGGTTTCTATTACGATTTTTCGTACAAACGCCCGTTTACGCCGGAAGATATCGCCGCTATCGAGGCTCGGATGGTCGAGTTGGCAAAGAAAGATGAGCCGGTCGTCCGCAGCGTGATGCCGCGCGACGATGCGGTTAAATTCTTCAAAGACATGGGTGAGCATTACAAAGCGGAAATCATCGCTTCGATCCCGACCAATGAAGACATCTCGCTGTACCGCGAAGGTTCGTTCATCGACTTGTGCCGCGGCCCGCACGTTCCTTCGACGGGTCATTTGAAAGTGTTCAAGCTGATGAAGCTGGCCGGTGCTTACTGGCGCGGCGATTCAAAAAATGAAATGCTGCAACGCATTTACGGCACGGCTTGGTCGAAAAAAGAAGACCTCGATGCTTATCTGCATCGAATCGAAGAAGCCGAAAAGCGCGACCACCGCAAACTCGGTCGCCAACTCGATCTTTTCCATCTGCAAGACGAAGCGCCGGGGATGGTGTTTTGGCATCCGAAAGGTTGGTCGATTTGGCAGGAAGTCGAGCAGTACATGCGGCAAGTGTACAAAGACAGCGGTTACCTTGAAGTGCGTTGTCCGATGATTCTTGACCGTACCCTGTGGGAAAAATCGGGGCACTGGGAAAACTACAAGGACAACATGTTCACCACCGAATCGGAAAAACGTGATTTCGCGATCAAGCCGATGAACTGTCCTGGTCATGTGCAGATTTTCAATTCCGATTTGCGCAGTTACCGCGATCTGCCGTTGCGTTACGGCGAATTCGGCGCCTGTCACCGCAACGAACCGTCCGGCGCGTTGCACGGCATCATGCGTGTGCGCGGCTTTACTCAGGACGACGGCCATGTTTTCTGCACCGAGGCACAAATCCAGCCGGAAGTCGTCGCCTTCCATTCGCAGGCGCTGAAAGTGTATGAAGATTTCGGTTTCAAGGACATCGCGATCAAAATCGCGCTGCGCCCGGAACACCGGATCGGCTCTGATGACGCCTGGGAACTCGCCGAAAATGCGTTACGCAATGGCCTTAGGGCTTGCGGCACCGAGTGGGAAGAATTGCCCGGCGAAGGCGCTTTTTACGGCCCAAAGGTCGAATACCACATGAAGGATTCGATCGGTCGCTCTTGGCAGTGCGGCACTATGCAAGTGGACTTTTTTATGCCGGGTCGGCTCGGCGCCGAATATGTCGATGAGGACAACGGGCGCAAAACGCCGGTCATGCTGCACCGCGCTATTGTCGGTTCACTGGAGCGTTTCATCGGCATTCTGATCGAAAATCATGCTGGCGCCATGCCGCTGTGGCTGGCGCCGACACAGGCCGTGGTGATGAGCATCACCGACCGACAGGCCCGTTATGCTGAAGAAATCCAACAGCTATTGAAAAAACGTGGTTTCCGGGTTCATGCCGATTTGCGTAACGAAAAAATTACCTATAAAATCCGCGAGCACAGTCTGCAAAAGCTGCCCTATCAGCTCATTGTCGGCGATAAGGAAGCGCAGGCGCAAACAGTGGCCGTGCGAACTCGCAGCGGCGAGGACTTGGGAGCAATGCCCCTTGATGCCTTGCTTGCCCGTTTTGAAGAAGAACGGGCAGCGCGTCGGTGATTTCCTCCCGATGCCTGCTTGAGTAAGCGCATGGCTTTTTTGTATTTTTAAGGAGATAGAACAATCGCTCTGGAAAAAGAACAGCGGATCAATCATGAGATTACCGCACCCGAAATTCGTCTCATCGGTATTGACGGTGAGCAGGCTGGAGTCGTTTCATTAGCCAAGGCACTCGCCGAAGCGGAAGCCGCCGATCTCGATCTGGTCGAAATCGCGCCATTGGCGAAACCGCCGGTCTGCCGGATCATGGACTACGGCAAGTTCAAGTACCATGAAGCCAAAAAGCAGCACGAGGCGAAACAGAAACAGAAACAGATACAGATCAAGGAAATCAAATTCCGCCCCGGAACGGACGAAGGCGATTACCAGATCAAGATGCGTAACCTGATGCGTTTTTTAGGCGACGGCGACAAAGTGAAAGTCACATTGCGTTTTCGTGGCCGTGAAATGGCACACCAGGAATTCGGTATCCGCCTGATCGACCGGATCAAGGAAGAAACCGAAAGCATTGCAACTGTTGAGCAGTACCCCAAACTTGAAGGCCGGCAAATGGTGATGATGCTGGCCCCCAAGAAAGCAGCATCCGTAAAACATCACCCTAATAAGCCCGATGCCGGCCCCAAAGTCTCAGCCGCTAAAGAAAATGCGATGAGCGCCGCCGAAGGCAGCTAAAGGAGTTAATGCAATGCCCAAGATGAAAACCAAATCGAGCGCCAAAAAGCGTTTTCGTGTCCGCAGCAGCGGCTCGATCAAACGCTCGCAAGCGTTCAGAAGTCATATCCTGACCAAGAAGTCCACCAAGACCAAGCGCCAGCTGCGCGGTCCGGCGGAAATTCATTCAACCAATATCGCCTCCGTTAAGGCGATGCTGCCCTACGCCTAAGGAGAAACCATGCCAAGAGTCAAACGTGGTGTAACCGCCCGCGCGCGGCACAAAAAAATTCTGGATCAGGCCAAAGGTTATCGCGGTCGCCGTAACAATGTTTACCGGATCGCCAAACAGGCGGTAATGAAAGCCGGTCAATATCAGTATCGTGACCGCCGCCAGAAAAAACGCGAATTCCGCGTTCTGTGGATCGCCCGGATCAACGCCGCCGTGCGTGAATTGGGCATGACCTACAGCGTCTTCATGAACGGTCTCAAGAAAGCCTCGGTCGATATCGACCGCAAAGTGCTGGCCGACCTTGCCGTTTACGACAAAGCGGCGTTTGCCAAAATCGCCGAACAAGCAAAGGCCTCGCTTGCCTAAGCTGATTCGGATTGTCGATTGAAAAAGCGGAGGCATACCCTCCGCTTTTTCTTGGGTTTTCCCTTGGTTTTTCCATTTTGCATTTGCGCGATCGGCGCCGGTTTTTTCTCTTGCCGAATGTGTTATAAAGCAAGTTCGAGTGCCGTCACCTTGAAACCGGCGTCATTCTATTTCGACCCTTTTAAAAAAATCTTCTTGCCATGAATCACGATCTTGCTTCCATCGTTGCCGCTGCGCAGACCGAATTTGCGCAAGCGACGGACGCGGCGACGCTGGAAAATTGCAAAGCGCGCTACCTCGGTAAAAACGGCGTGCTGACCGAACAATTAAAAACGCTCGGCAAACTTCCTCCCGATGAACGTAAAACCGCCGGCGCTTACATCAACGAAGCCAAGACGGCGCTGGAAACGGCGCTTGATGTTCGTCGCGCCGAACTGGCGGATATCAAAATGCAGGCGCAACTCGATGCCGAAGCAATCGACGTAACGTTGCCGGGACGAAGCGCAGGCAGCGGCGGCCTGCATCCGATCACGCGCACCCGTGACCGGATCGAAGCGTTATTCCGTTCGCTGGGTTTCGAGGTGGCCGATGGCCCCGAGATTGAAGACGACTTCCACAATTTCACTGCGCTCAATACACCAGAGAACCATCCGGCACGGTCGATGCAGGATACGTTCTACGTCGATAATAACCTCGTGCTGCGTACGCACACATCGCCGATCCAGGTGCGTTGGATGGAAAATCATCCGCCGCCGATCAAAATCATCGCGCCGGGTCGCACGTTTCGCGTCGATTCCGATGCGACGCATTCGCCGATGTTTCATCAGGTCGAAGGCTTGTGGATCGACCGCGCGGTTTCGTTCGCCGACTTGAAGCAAGTATTTACGGAATTTCTGCGCCAGTTTTTCGAGCGCGACGACATTCGCGTGCGCTTCCGTCCATCGTTTTTTCCGTTCACCGAACCATCGGCAGAAATCGACATGGCGTTCGGCAATGACCGCTGGCTCGAACTCGCTGGTGCCGGACAAGTCCATCCGAATGTTTTGCGTGCGGTTCATCTTGATCCCGAACAGTGGCAAGGCTTCGCGTTCGGTATGGGCATTGAGCGGCTGGCGATGCTGCGTTATGGCGTAACCGATCTGCGGCTGTTTTACGAAAACGATTTGCGCTTCCTGCGTCAATTTTCTTAAGAGGGTTTGTTGTAATGAGATTTTCCGAACACTGGTTGCGCACATTGGTCGATCCGCCGCTCGATTCTGCGGCGTTATGCGACTGCCTGACGATGGCGGGGCTTGAAGTCGAAGAAACAACACCGGCGGCACCTCCTTTTTCCGGCATTGTCGTTGCCCGCATTCTCAATACCGAGCCGCATCCCAACGCCGACAAATTGTGTGTCTGCAAAGTCGATGTCGGTCAGACAAAACCACTGCAAATCGTCTGCGGCGCGCCGAACGCTGCTGCGGGTCTCGTCGTGCCCTGTGCGCTTGAAGGCGCGGTATTGCCCGGCGGCTTCAACATCAAACACACAACGATGCGCGGCATTGAATCGCAAGGCATGCTGTGTTCGGCGCGTGAACTCGGCATCAGCGAAGACCACAGCGGTCTGATGTCATTGCCTGACGATCTCAAACCCGGCACCGATATTCGCGCGGCGTTGCATCTCGACGATACGTTCATCACGCTAAAACTGACGCCGAACCGCGCCGATTGTTTGTCGCTCGTCGGCGTTGCGCGTGAAGTCGCCGCGCTGACCAATGCGCCATTGCGTTTACCGACAAGCGCTCCGGCGAACATTGGTTCGAAGGCTGCTCCCGGAATCCGGCTCGAAGCGCCCGAAGGTTGTCCCCGCTTCGCGGCACGAATCATCGAAAACGTTAACCCATCGGCGCCGACGCCGTTGTGGATGCAGCAACGTCTTCGCAGCGCCGGTATCCGGCCAATCTCAGCGTTGGTCGATATCACCAACTACGTGATGATGGAACTGGGTCAGCCGATGCACGCTTACGATTGCCGTCAAATCGACGGTGATGTCGTCGTGCGTTTCGCCAAACCCGGCGAAAAATTGTTGTTGCTCAATGAACAAACGCTTGATCTAACACCCGATTTGCTGATGGTGTGCGATGAGAAAAAACCGCTGGGGCTGGCCGGCATCATGGGCGGCGAATATACCGGTATCGCCGCTGACACCACCAACGTCCTTCTCGAAGCGGCGCATTTTTCACCGGCAACCATTCAAGGAAAAATGCGGCGGCTGGGCTTCACTTCCGATGCCGGTTATCGCTTCGAGCGCGGTGTCGATTTCGAGACACCGCCGCGAGCGATTGAACGCGCTACCGAACTGATTTTGACGATCTGCGGCATCTCCGGAAAAACGACTGCCGGCTCTTTGGTCGATGAGTGCAAAACCTTGCCGGCACGGCCACCGGTTCGTGTGCGCACTGCGCGCGTATCGCGGATTCTGGGTTGGCCTTTCGATGCCGACGCCGTTGCCGCTGTTTTCCAGAAACTCGGTTTCGCGTTTACGCGCGATGGCGATAACTTCACCGTCACGCCACCATCGTATCGGTTCGATCTGACGCTCGAAGAAGACTTCATCGAGGAAGTCGCCCGGATCCACGGGTACGACAACATTCCGTCGCCAATGGCCGCGCACAGCCAGCACATGCTGGCGCTGCCAGAAACGCAACTGCCGGTCGCCACGCTTAAACGGCGTTTGGCTTATCAAGGTTGGCAGGAAATCCTGACATTCAGTTTCGTTGCTTCCGAAATGGAGCGCTTGCTCAACGGTGAAAAACCCGAAATTCCGCCGGTGCGCGTCCACAACCCGATTGCTGCGCAACTCGATGTGATGCGCACGTCGTTGCTGCCGGGACTGCTGGAGACGCTCAAAAGCAACCTGAACCGCAAAGAACCCTATCTGCGCCTCTTCGAGGTCGGTCGCATCTTTCTGTCGGCTACGGCCGATCCTGCCGTCCAACCTTACCGGCTGGGCGGGCTGGCTTATGGCGATGCCGTTCCCGAACAATGGGGCGCGTCCCCAACACGCCCCGTTGACTTCTTTGATCTCAAAGGCACGCTGGAAACACTGGTTTCGCCGCGTTCGCTGACCACCACGCCATTCGCCAAAGATGACCTGCCTCCGGCGCTGCATCCGCGCCGCGCTGCCCGTGTGCTGCTCGACAATCAGCCCATCGGTTGGCTTGGCGAATTACACCCGCGACTCGTTCGGCATCTGGAATT
>JAISPI010000181.1 GCA_031275075.1 Burkholderiales bacterium
ATGCTCTCCATCGTTCTCGTTCAACCCGAAATTCCGCCGAACACCGGTAACGTCATCCGGCTGGCAGCCAACACCGGCGCGTCGCTGCATTTGGTCGAACCGTTGGGGTTTGCGCTGGAAGATCGGGCGTTGCGTCGAGCAGGACTCGATTACCACGAATACGCACGGGCGCGTGTCCATCCTGATTGGTCTGCTTGCAGGGCGGCGATCACCGAGGCGCTTTCCGGACTCACGCCAATGTCTCGCTGGTGGGCGCTGACAACCAAAGGCAGCGGTTCGCTGTTTGAGGCTCGCTTCGGCCCGCATGATGTGCTTGTTTTCGGTCGTGAAACCGCCGGTTTGCCCGCCGAAATTCTTGCCGATTTTCCGGTCAGCGCGAGGTTACGCATTCCAATGCGTGAATCCGTCCGCAGTTTGAATCTCTCCAACGCTGTTGCCGTAGCCGTTTACGAGGCCTGGCGGCAGGCCGGGTTTCAGTAACGCCACAAAATTTCTTTGCGGAGTCTGAGTATGGATTACACCACCCATCGCACCATCACCGTCGATCAATTCATCGCGCTCTTGTCGAAAACGTCGTTGGGCATCCGTCGTCCGCTGCATGATCATCCGCGGGTGGAGGCGATGCTCAAACACTCCAATTTGCTTGGCACGGCTTGGGGTGGCGATCAATTGATCGGGGTTGCCCGTGCTGTTACCGATTTTGCCTACTGTTGTTATCTTTCCGACCTTGCCGTCGATGAAACCTATCAACGACGCGGTGTCGGCAAAGCATTGATCGCTCTATTACAGGAACAACTTCACCCTGAAGCCAAAATCGTTTTGTTATCCGCGCCGCAGGCGACGGATTATTATCCGCACATCGGTTTTGAACAACACCCTTCGGCGTGGATCATACGCGCCGATCAGGTGTTGCGATAACCGATTTCCTGCGCCAAGCACGCCTGAAGCATCGTTTGCCAAGATGGCAGCGTGATGTCGAATGTTTGCTGTAATTTCTCGGACGACAAAACGCCGTACGCCGGTCGTGTCGCCGGCAATGGGTACTCTGCGGTGGTGATCGGAATCAGCCGGGGGCGCTTGCTGCCGGTGGCGATTATGGCTGTTTCGGCGGCAAAGATCGCCCGCGCGAAACCGAACCAACTCGTTTCGCCGGTTGCCGACAAATGGTACAAGCCGGCACGTTCGCGCAAGTGCGTTTTTCCCTGTGCGACGAGTTGCACCGTTGCCGCTGCCAGTGCCTCACTGTTGTTGGGTACGCCGATCTGGTCGTTGACGATACGCAACTCATCACGTTCGTTTGCCAACCGCCGCATCGTCAGTAAAAAATTGTTTCCGGCCAGCCCGTAAACCCAACTCGTTCGTAAAATCAACGCACAAGCGCCCGATTGCTGAATCGCTATTTCGCCAGCGCGTTTGCTGAGCCCGTATTCGTTAAGCGGATGAGCGGCATCGCTTTCGATATACGGCGTCCGCTTGTTGCCGTCGAACACATAGTCAGTGGAGTAATGAACAAGTGTTGCGCCGCAGCGCTTGGCTTCTTCGGCGAGAATCCCTGGTGCGACACCGTTAATCTGTTGCGCCAAAGCAGGCTCCCGTTCAGCGCGATCAACGGCAGTGTACGCGGCGGCGTTGATGATGAGATCGGGCGTAAATTCGCGTACGCTTCGCACAAGCGTTTCCGGTTGCGTAAAATCAACACGGTCTTGCGTCGTCACTTGAAACGTCGCTTGCGGGAAAGCCTGCGGCAACAGCCGCGTCAACGCGCTGCCGATTTGACCTTCGCCACCGATCAACAAAACGCGTGTGAATGCCTCTGCTTTGCTCACGAATAAACCTCGGCGTCTTTCAGCAGAACACCGGCAGCGTCCTTCGCGGCCAAAACCGGCGCTTCGGCAAGTCCCCACTCAATCGCCAAAGCGGGATCATTCCACAACAGAGTACGTTCATACTCGGCATGCCAGTAATCGGTCGTCTTGTATAAAAATTCGGCAACCTCGGAGCGCACAACGAAGCCGTGCGCAAAGCCGGGGGGAATCCACAGCATTCGTTTGTTTTCCGCCGATAGCGTCACGCCGACCCATTGTCCGAACGTCGGACTGCGGCGACGCAAGTCAACGGCGACGTCGAACACTTCGCCAACAATGGCGCGTACCAGTTTTCCCTGCGCGTACTCGATCTGGTAATGCAGACCGCGCAACACATTTTTCGTCGAACGCGAATGGTTGTCCTGCACGAAATCAAGATCAAGCCCGGCGGCGGCCAGCGTTTTACGGTTCCAGCTCTCGAAGAAAAACCCGCGCACGTCAGAGAATACGCGCGGCTCGAAAATTTTGACGTCGGCAATCGCTGTGTCGATGATGTTCATGACCGGCTGCCCCACACCGGCATGTCAAGCAAACGCAGCAGGTATTGCCCGTAACTGTTTTTCGCCATCGCGTTGCCCAATGCGCGCAGTTGTGTTTCGTCGATCCAGCGTTGACGGTAAGCGATTTCTTCCGGGCAAGCGATTTTCAGTCCTTGTCGACGCTCGATGGTTTCGATGTACTGCGCGGCCTCAAGCAACGATTCGTGCGTACCGGTATCGAGCCAGGCCATCCCGCGCCCCATCACTTCGCAGCGCAAATCGCCGCTTTCCAGATAAGTGCGGTTGACATCGGTGATTTCCAGTTCGCCGCGCGCCGACGGCTTCAAGCGCGCCGCGATATCGCATACTCGTGCATCGTAGAAGTACAACCCCGTTACTGCGTAGCGCGATTTCGGTGTTTTCGGCTTTTCTTCGAGACTGATCACTTTGCCTTGCGCGTCAAATTCAGCAACACCGTAACGCTCGGGATCCGATACCGGATAAGCGAACACCGTCGCGCCGCCGTGCTGCGCGTTAGCGCGCTGTAATTGCGTGTGCAAATCGTGGCCGTAAAAAATATTGTCGCCCAGCACCAGCGCCGAAGCCCCGCCGTCGATAAAATCACGGCCAATGATGAAAGCTTGGGCAAGTCCGTCGGGCGAAGGCTGCACCGCATAGGAAAAATTCAACCCCCATGCGCTGCCATCGCCGAGCAACTGCTGAAAGCGTGGCGTGTCTTCCGGCGTTGAAATCAGCAGAATGTCGCGGATGCCTGCCAGCATCAGCACCGACAGCGGATAATAAATCATAGGCTTGTCGTAAACCGGCAAAAGCTGTTTTGAAACAACTTGCGTCACCGGATACAGCCGCGTTCCAGAGCCTCCGGCGAGAATGATGCCTTTGCGTGCATGCTGTGGTAAAGCCATCGCGTCCTCACTGTTGGGCGTATTGCAGATTGATCCACTGTTGATACGTTTTGCTGGTAACGTTTGTCAGCCAGTTTTCGTTGTCGAGATACCAACGCACGGTTCGCTCCAATCCGCTCTCGAACGTCTCCGCCGGTTGCCAACCAAGTTCGCGGCGAATCTTGCCGGCGTCGATCGCATAACGGCGATCGTGTCCGGGGCGGTCTTTGACGAAAGTGATTTGCGATGCGTAATCACGCCCTGGCCGCAGCGCCGTCAACACGCGACACAACGTATGAACCACGTCGAGATTTTTTATCTCGGCGTTACCGCCGATGTTGTACACCTCGCCGGGAACACCGTTTTCAAGCGCCGCACGGATTGCCGCACAGTGATCGCCAACGTACAACCAGTCGCGCACGTTTTGCCCGTCGCCGTACACCGGCAATGGTTTACCAGCCAGCGCGTTGACGATCATCAGCGGAATGAGTTTTTCCGGAAACTGTCGCGGTCCGTAATTGTTCGAGCAGTTGGTGGTTAGCGTCGGTAAGCCGTACGTGTGGTGATACGCGCGCACCAGATGATCGGATGATGCCTTCGACGCAGAATAAGGACTGTTCGGCGCATACGGCGTGGTTTCCGAAAAAGCAGGATCGTCGGCGCCAAGTGAGCCGTACACCTCGTCAGTCGAGACATGCAGAAAACGAAACGTCTTCCGGTCGTTTTCAGACAAAGCGCTCCAGTAAGCGCGCGCCGCTTCCAGCAAGGTGAACGTGCCGACAACATTGGTTTGAATAAACTCGGCCGGACCGTGAATCGAACGGTCAACATGGCTTTCCGCCGCAAAATGAACGATGGCTCGTGGCCGATGCTCATTCAG
>JAISPI010000077.1 GCA_031275075.1 Burkholderiales bacterium
ATTTATGCCAAGGCTTACAATGCCGATCCCGAGTTCTACAGCTTTTACCGCAGTCTTGAGGCTTACAAAGAAACATTCCAAGGCAGGAATGACGCGCTCGTCATCGACCCTTCCTCGGATTTCTTCCGTTATTTCAAACGTTATCAAAAAGGCGGCAAGCCCTGACCGTGGCACACGGCTTTCGAAACCATGAAAACCCTGGGGTTGGCGATTGCGTTGCTGTGCATCCTGGAAGGGTTGTTGCCCTTGCTGGCTCCGCGTCAATGGCGCGAAATTTTTCGTAAAATTATCGGTTTCACTGATGGTCAGTTGCGTTTTATCGGGCTGGTTTCGATTGTCGCCGGTGTGCTGGTATGGCTCATGCTCGAATAGTAAAATATATGATTTTAATGAAAATTAAAGAAAGGCTCATTTAATCATGGGGAAAAATGTAGTCGTTATCGGTACGCAATGGGGCGATGAAGGCAAAGGCAAAATCGTCGATTGGTTGAGTGAACGCGCTCAAGGCGTCGTCCGCTTTCAGGGCGGACATAATGCCGGTCACACGTTGGTGATCGGTCAGCGCAAGACCATTTTGCGGCTCATCCCTTCTGGAATCTTGCATCCAACAGTTGCAGTCTATATCGGTAACGGCGTAGTGTTGTCACCGCAAGCACTGTTGCAGGAAATCGGCGAGTTGGAGACTGCCGGTTTGCAGGTACGCAATCGGTTAAAAATTTCGCCGGCCTGTCCGCTGGTGTTGCCTTACCACGTGGCGATTGATCAGGCGCGCGAATCGTCGATGGGCGACGGCAAAATCGGGACGACCGGACGCGGTATCGGCCCTGCCTACGAAGACAAGATTGCCCGCCGTGCATTGCGAGTTCAGGATTTGTGTCAGCCTGATCGCTTCATCACCAAACTCGAAAAACTCGCCGAGTATCACAATTTTCTGCTTACCCAATACCACAAGCGTGATCCACTGCCCTTCGCCCAAGTGCGCGACGAAATGCTGGCACTGGCGCCGCAGATCGCGCCGATGGTGGCCGATGTCGCCGACTTGTTGCACGAAGCGCGGCAAAGGGGTGATTCGTTGCTCTTTGAAGGCGCACAAGGCGCAATGCTCGATATCGACCACGGCACTTACCCGTTTGTGACCAGTTCCAACTGTCTGGCTGGCAATGCCTTCGCTGGCAGCGGCATTGGCCCGGGCATGGTCGATTACGTACTCGGTATCGTCAAGGCTTACACCACACGCGTCGGCACCGGCCCCTTCCCGACAGAACTGACCGACGACATCGGCGCTGGACTCGCCAAGCGCGGCAATGAATTTGGCTCCGTCACCGGTCGACCGCGCCGTTGCGGTTGGCTCGACATCGCGCAACTGAAGCGTTCGCTGCACTTGAGCAACGTCAACGGCTTGTGCATCACCAAGCTCGATGTACTCGATGGAATGGACGAAGTATGTATCAGCACCGGCTATACCGTGAACGGCAAATCCGTTAATCTGATTCCGACCGGTGCCGACGCCGTAACGCAATGCGTGCCGGTATATGAACGTTTCCCCGGCTGGAAAGAAAATACAGTCGGCATCAAAACTTTCGATGCGTTACCTGCCAACGCCCGCGCTTATTTGAAGCGGATCGAAGCACTTACCGGCGTGCCGATCGCGATGGCATCAACAGGGCCGGAACGCAACGAGACCATCCTGGTTCATCATCCCTTTCATTAAAAGGCAGCATGGCCGCGAAACTCAAAATCGGTTGGGCGCAATACAACACCTTGATCGAGCAACTCGCGTTGAAAGTGCATGAGTCGGGTTGGCCCTTCGATCAAATCGTTTGCATCGCACGCGGCGGTATGCGTATCGGTGATGTTTTGTCGCGCATCTACGAGTTGCCGCTGGCGATTCTCGCCACCCATTCGTACACAGCCGACGGTGGCACCGTACGCGGTGAACTGATCGTCGCCGAGCACATGTCGATGACCTCGCCGCGGCTCGGTGAGCGTATTCTGCTTGTCGATGATATGGTCGATTCCGGAACCACGCTGGAGAAAGTGGTCGAAACATTGCCGCAACGCTACCCCAACATCAAGGAAATCAAAACCGCCGTGCTGTGGTGGAAAGCCTGCTCAGTTTTTAAACCCGATTACTGGATTGACTATCTGCCCGACAACCCGTGGGTCTGCCAACCTTTTGAAATATACGACCGGATGCGAGCCAACAATATCCGCGATCATTGGCAGAAAAAATAAATAACAACCGCTGTAAAACGCATCTGCCCCTACGCTACGGTACATTCTTGCGCCGATCACGCGGCAGGAATCAGAAAACCGTAACGCCTCAGGCTCTCCCTAGCCTTGTTGCTCAACATGTATCGATAAAACCGGCGTGTGGTATTGCCGGCGCCTTTGAGCAACACCATCCTTTTTTTCAACGGTTCACATAACGTGTCCGACACCTGCATGAATTTACCGCCGCGCGCCGCCATCAATTGGCCGGCTTGCGAAAAGGCGACGAGCGCGCCCTGCACTGCGCCGCTGGCGGCAATTTGCGCTGTTTGTGCCACGTCTTCACCGATCATTAACAACGGCTGGATTTCTTCCCAAACCAGTTTGCGGCGCAACACCTCTTCGGCCAAGCGGCCATAGGGGTCGGCTTTGGGATCGGCAACCGCAAAACGTTGCAAACGGCCATCACGCAACGCCAAACGAATGTCTCCCAAAAAATTATCCGCTTTCAGCAGCGATTCGGAAGGAACATAAAACGCCAACCGCTCCATTGCGTACACATCACCCTGTCCTTCGGTTTTACCGGCTTCGGCCAATTGTATGGCAAACCTCTCATCAGAAGACAGAAACATCTCGAACGACGCGCCTTCCATAATCTGCGAATAAAGACGGCTCTCTGCGCCCAGAATGACCCGGATTTTTATCTGCGTCTCGGCCTCGAAGCCTCTGATGATTTCCGTCAACAACGGTTGCAAGTCCGAAGAGGCGGCAACCGTCGGCAAATCGACAGTCTTATCTTCTTTCACAACCTTTTGCGCCCGGGCGACGTTAAACAGCGTAGCAGTCATCCACAGACTGCCCGCCGTCAGCATTTTTAGTATGAACCGCCGTTCTCCGGACACGCGTCCTCCGCGTTTGCCAGCAGTGAAGCAAGATCATCTTTATAGCATGAATATTCAAGAAAATCATTAAAAAATGACCTATGGCAAAACAGCAGCATTGGAAAAACGGCAGTTCTTACATGCGATAATTTAATTTTTCTGACGACACGCCTGCCATGAAAACTTTTGACTTCCCGCTTTCTACTGCCGTACCGGCTGCTGCGCTGGTAGCGTTGTTGACGGCATGTACCCCGGCCACCTCAGAAAAGGAGCAGACGCCTCCGCCCCCGGTCGCATCCCCCTCGCAAGCCAGTGCTGTGCCCGCTCCGGCAGCATTGCCGCTCCAGCAAACCGTGTGGGGCTGGCAATACACCCGGCAAAGCGGCGCACAACTGGCGTCCGTGACCCCGGCACGGTACACACTGACTTTTCTTGAAGAAGGACGTTTGGCCGTCACCGCCGATTGCAACCGCGGTGGTACTGCTTACCGTATTCAGGACAACCAGATGACTTTTGAGCTTATCGCGATGACCAAAATGCTATGTACTGCTGATTCCCTCGACCGAGACTTTCTCGACGGATTGCACGCGGTCGAGCGTTACCGCATCGACGACAAAACGCTAACACTGCAATTACGGCAAGGTGGTGAAATGGTGTTCGTGCCGGTTCAGCCATAAAATTTTTTGATGTGACGTTGGCCACGATAAAAAATGAGCGCAGTAAATTATCCCTCGCCCGCTTGCGGGAGAAGGATGGAAAAAATTACAAATGCGTTACGTTTGAAAAGCTATCGTCTCTCGCATACGAAAAAACCGTGAGATTCGCTGCGCTCACCACAATCCATGGCAAAAAAAACGTGTCTCGCTTTGTTTACTTTACGTCTGATTACGATTTCTAATCGTGCCATAGAATAAAACGCAGTCTGTAACCTGATTGTAATTAACCGCAAAATTTAATTTTAAATACCATTTTTGTACATCTTCAAGGTTGAGATGCGTTACACTGCGGTCTGTTCGTTGTTGCCTGTATTTGGGCTAGAATAGTTGTGGTTTGTTTTGTTTGAGGAGATTTATTTTGAACTTCACTTCTTTTAAATCACCCGCGTGTTTGCGCCTGATTGCATTTTTACTATTAAATAGCGCGGCATTTGGCGTTAACGCTTTTCAACCCCTGATGACCGATGACACGGGGACACCGGAGAAAGGAAGCAATCAGCTTGAATTTGTCGCCAGTCAGGATTGGGCAAAAACCGCTGGGGAAGCGGCGCATTTGCTGAAAATACCTCTGGTTTACACGCGCGGCTTGACGGACACATTGGAAATACATGTTGGCACGCAATACGCAAGAGTCCGTCCTAATATTACCGGAAACGACCGCGGGATGGGCAATCCGTCAATCGGCGCAAAGTGGCGTTTTTATGAAAACGAAAAAAACGGAACAAGTATTGCGTTAAAGTCGGAAATTTCTTTCCCGGTTAGCGCGTCGCGTGAGAAAGCTGGTTTGGGCGTTGGTAAAACGTCCGGCAATTTGACGTTTATTCTGACGCAAGAAGTCAGTTTTGGTGAAATTCATTTTAACGCTGCGATTGGTCGTGACCGCTTTCGTGATGCGGGTATCGCCCCTGACGCGACACTCGGACGTATCTCGGTCGCTCCGGTTTGGAAGGTCACAGACAAATGGCAACTGGCATTGGATGCAGGAATAGAATCCAAAAAAGGCGGTGGAACCACAGAATACTCGCGTTATGTGGAACCGGCAGTCATCTTTGTACCGAATAAAGATCTCGACCTTGGTCTTGGTTTTATCGCGGCTACCAACAATCAAAGCCCCCGTACCACTACCTATACACTGATAGGTAGCGTGACTTGGCAGTTTTAGAAGCATGGTCTGACTTGGAGGATACCGCCTGAATCAGCTTTCACCTGCTGTCTCCACCATCTCTCTCCCATGTTGCAGCAGGATGCGCAAGCGTCGCCAGTCATCGGCAATCATCATGTCCGGTAACAGAAACAGCGTTCGTGTACGTTTTGCGGATTCGCTGCGCCAAACAAGCGTGAGAAAAGCATCGCCAAGACAGGTGCCGTCGAGCACACGCGCTTGCAATCCTTCGTCTGGCGCGTTTTTCGCCGTGTCGGAAAAATAGAGAAGCAGTTGCCGATCAGCGTTCAAGGTCAGCGCCTCGACACCACCGGGAAGCCCATACGGCATCAGCCGTCGCCATGTTCCATACGCCCACGCAACCAACACCAGATCAACCGCCAAAAGAATCCACCACGGCCAAGGCAGCGTCCATAGCAGCAACGCCGTTGCCGCTGTCGGTACCACAAGCCACATCACCGCTCGCCGCGAACGGCGCAGGACGACATGGAGGTACGCCACACGTCTCATGATCGGCCAACACGATGTATCGTCATGAGACGTATTATTTTGCGGTCGCTTTAGCCAGCGCCAGCCAAGTTTCGACGACGGTATCCGGATTCAGTGAAATCGTTTCAATGCCTTGATCGACCAGCCATTGCGCAAAATCGATGTGATCGGACGGCCCTTGTCCGCAAATACCGATATAGCGCCCCTTGGCACGGCATGCCGAGATCGCCATCTCCAACATTGCTTTGACCGCATCATCGCGTTCGTCAAAGGTCGGCGCAATGGGGCCGCCGGAATCACGATCAACACCCAGCGTGAGTTGGGTCATGTCGTTCGAACCAATTGAGAAACCGTCGAAGTAGTCAAGAAATTGCGACGCCAACAATGCGTTCGATGGTAACTCGCACATCATGATCAACCGCAGTCCGTTCTTACCACGTTCCAGTCCATTCTCGGCCAGCAATTCAATGACCTTCTCCGCTTCTTTGAGCGTACGCACGAACGGGATCATGATTTCAACGTTGGTCAGCGCCATGTCGTCGCGGACACGTCGCAAAGCCTTGCATTCAAGAGCAAAACAATCGTAGAACTCTTTTGAAATGTAGCGCGAAGCGCCACGGAACCCCAGCATCGGATTTTCTTCGTGCGGTTCGTAATGGTTGCCGCCCAACAGGTTGAAATATTCATTCGATTTGAAATCCGACAATCGAACGATGACTTTTTTTGGCGCAAACGCCGCCGCAATCGTCGCCACACCTTCGGCAATTTTGCTGATGTAGAACTCGACCGGATTGTCGTAACCGGCAGTCCGATGGCGAATGTCGCGCTTCAATTCTTCCGGAAGCGTATCAAATTCGAGCAACGCCCGCGGATGAATGCCAACATTGCGATTGATAATAAATTCGAGCCGTGCCAAGCCAACGCCTTCGTTCGGTAAACGGCGAAATTCAAACGCCAGTTCCGGATTTCCGACATTGATCATGAGTTTGATCGGCGATTCCGGCATCTTGTCGAGCGCCACTTCATGGATGGTGACATTGAGCAGGCCTTCGTAAACTTTTCCGGTATCACCCTCGGCACATGAAACGGTGACTTCCGCTCCCTCTTTTAGCGTGCGCGTCGCATCGCCGCAACCGACCACCGCCGGAACTCCAAGTTCACGCGCAATGATCGCCGCGTGACAGGTACGACCGCCACGATTGGTCACGATCGCCGCCGCTCTTTTCATCACCGGCTCCCAATCGGGATCGGTCATGTCGGCAACCAGCACGTCGCCTTTCTGCACACGCTCCATTTCTGTAATCGACTTCACCACCCGTACGCGGCCTTGTCCAACCTTCTGTCCAATGGCTCGCCCCGTGGCCAGCACCGTACTACCGCCCTCGATTTGATAACGACGTAGTTTATCGCCGCCCGTTTCGCGCGATTTCACCGTTTCCGGACGCGCCTGCAAAATGTACAACTTGCCGTCGATACCGTCGCGTCCCCATTCGATATCCATCGGCCTCTGGTAGTGCGCTTCGATCTTCATTGCAAAATGCGCCAGTTCTTCAATTTCGGCGTCGCTGATCGAGTATCCAAGACGCTGCATTTCCGGCACTTCCACCGTTTTTGTCGAACGGCCTGCCGCATTTTCGTCGGCAAACACCATTTTCAGCGCCTTGCTGCCTGTGATTTTGCGCAAAATCGCCGGTCGATTTACTTGCAGATTCGGTTTATATACATAAAACTCGTCAGGGTTGACGGTGCCCTGCACCACTGTTTCGCCCAATCCATACGCTGAAGTGATGAACACGACCTGATCAAAACCCGATTCGGTGTCCATCGTGAACATCACGCCCGCCGCCCCCAGATCGCTACGCACCATCCGTTGCACACCAGCAGATAACGCCACTTCCTGGTGCGCAAAACCTTGGTGTACCCGATAGGCAATCGCTCGATCGTTGTACAACGACGCAAACACTTCCCGGATCGCGTCGAGAATCGCGTCGATACCGCGAATATTCAGAAAAGTTTCCTGCTGCCCGGCAAATGATGCATCCGGTAAGTCTTCGGCGGTGGCCGATGAACGCACCGCAAACGACGTTTCCGGCTGATCTTTGGAAAGAACTGCATAAGCGGTTCGGATGTCCTGCTCCAATGCGGCAGGGAGCGGCGCCGACGCCACCATGTTACGAATTTCCCGGCCAACGCGCGCCAGCTTGGCGACGTCCTCGACATTGAGTCCGGCCAACTTCTGATGGATGGCTTCGGTCAAACCGTTGACCTCCAAAAACTCACGAAAAGCATCAGCCGTCGTCGCGAAACCACCGGGCACACGGATGCCGCGTTGCGTCAACTGACTGATCATTTCTCCAAGCGATGCGTTCTTACCCCCAACCTTTTCTACGTCGGTCATGCGTAACTGTTCAAAAGGAAGGACTCGCGTAATGGGCTTCATCCAGCAACTCCACGGGTCATTGAAAACGAAAGTATTTTACTGCTTGCGTGAAAGCTGCGGTAAACAAACGGCCGCAAGATAAAATTCGGGCGCGATACCATCAGGTATCACGCCCAGATAAAAGCACTTCGCCTTATTAAAACGACGCGCTTTGGTAACTTTCCCCAAAAAATTGTTTTATTTACTCTTCGTCCGAGCCGGACTCTTCAGATTCGTAGTCTTTCCACTTGCTTTTTACCGTACGACCCAAGCTGCGGTATAAGTCAGGCTGGGCTGTTTTCAAATGTTTGATAATTTCGTAATCGACACGCTTAATTTGGGTCAGATCAATCCGCTCGACATGAACCAAGCGCAATAATTCGCGTACCGGCTTCGGCATCGACCGACCGCTTTCATAACGTGATCCCCCGCTTTGCGTCACCCCGATCTGCGACCAGAAGCGTTCCTGATTCAGTCCGCGACGTAGCCGGATTTCACGTGGATTCAATACAAAGTCTGTTGTTTTCATACTGACGTTCCTTTTAGAAAATATAATATTGAGAATATCTTATAACCAATGAGTTACCGCGTCTTCATAAAGTAGTGATCTCCTTTTCTTTTGTCTTTTGAATAAAGGTTGGCCATTGACGCAATAAACCAAAAATCCAAAAACAGACCACTCCATGCGCATACCCCGCGCGTGGTTTTGCTCTGATCTTATTATCAGTGTCACCACCTGAATGCAGCTTTTTGGTCATGTGATACATATCTCAAGTGTTGAGACATATTTTTTTTGCGTAAGTTGCAAATCCACGTTTAACCCCCTTGTCTATGTCGCTTGGCTATAACACTGCCTCGATCTTTTCCGATAGCATACGGCCTTGTCAGCTTTAAGACAAGACCATGATGGCTGTGTTTGTTTTATTTTTTGAAAAAAATTGAAAAAAACGACATTTTCATAAATATCTTTTATCAAAAGCATAAAATATTTTTATAGAAAAGCATGTTTACCCTGCTTTCCGTCGTCACAAAATGTAATATGTACACAGTGCCTCGATGAGAAATAACGGCTCCCCCTATACCCCAACATTGGCGCTAGAATGAACATTGCCCACGGATAATCGTGTTTTACTGATGTTTCTCCCATGACCGTCTATGACCTCCATTGTCACTCTACCGCTTCCGACGGCACGCTTACCCCGACAGCGTTGGTTACCCGGGCGGCTCAACGTCGCGTAGATTATTTGGCCATCACTGATCACGATGATATTTCCGGACTTTCCGAAGCTCATCAAGCCAGTACAGGCACCTCCGTTCGTATCATCAACGGCGTCGAGCTTTCCGTCGCCTGGAAGCGACAGAGCATTCACATCGTCGGTCTTTTTTTCGATGCCGGTTCGCCTGCTTTGCAAGACGTGCTTGCCTCAGTCCGCATTGCCCGCCGCCAACGTGCCGAAGCGATCAGCAAAGCTTTGGCGCAAGTCGGTATCGGCGGTGCGCTTGAAGGCGCTCGCCGTTTTGTGACCAATGAGGCGTTGATTTCACGCGCTCATTTCGCCCGTTTTCTCGTCGATCAAGGGTATGTTTCCAACAAACGAAAGGCGTTTAACCGTTATCTGGGACAAGGAAAACCCGCTTATGTATCCTTCACACGGCCTGCCATTTCCGAAGGTATCGCTGTATTACGCGCGGCAGGTGGTACCGCCGTATTGGCGCATCCTGGCCGTTATCCGCTAACGGCTACGGCAATGCGCAACTTGCTGGATGAATTCCGCGATAGTGGTGGTGACGCCATTGAAATTTTTTCGCCGTCACACACTCCAATGCAGAATGAACGTTTCATCGAATATGCACGTTTTTACGGCTTTAAGGCTTCCCTGGGTTCCGATTTTCATGACCCGGAAGAAAGTCATGTTGACTTGGGAGCTTTGCCACCGCTTCCTTCCGGATTGACACCGGTCTGGTCCATCTAATCATTCAAAAACTTCGGGGTATTTATGGGATCACGGCGCAGTGTTTTTTTCGTTTCCGACCGTACCGGCATTACAGTCGAAATTCTCGGCAACAGTCTGTTGACCCAGTTTGAAGAATTGCCTTTCCGCCGCATCACCATTCCCTTTATTCAGAGCCGGGAGGAGTTGCAAAACGCCATCGACCAGATCAATCGAGCCGTCGAGAAAGAGCAACAAAGACCCATCGTCTTTCTATCGATCGTTGATGACGCCATGAATCGTGAACTGCGCGAAAAAACGCACGCCTTGACGCTGGATTTTTTTCAGGCATTCATTTCACCGCTGGAAAAGGAACTCGATATCAAAAGCGCCCACGCCGCCGGACGTTCGCACAGCGTCAACTACGATTACTTCCGTCGGATGGAAGCGATCAATTTCTCCCAATTGCACGACGACGGTGCCACGACCCGTGATCTTTCCGAGGCCGAAGTTATTCTGGTCGGCGTCTCGCGTTGCGGCAAAACGCCGACATCGTTGTATCTTGCGCTGCAATTCGGCATCCGCGCCGCCAACTTCCCGTTGACCCCGGACGATTTTTCCAACCACAAACTGCCGGATTCTCTCCACTCGCTGAAGCCCAAATTATTTGGGCTGACCATTGATCCCCAGCGTTTGAGCCGGATTCGGCAGGAACGCCGCGCCGGCAGCCATTACGCCTCATTGGAAAACTGCCGTCAGGAAGTCCGCAACGCCGAAACCTTGATGGAACGGGAAAAAATACCGATGCTGGACACTTCCGCCAAATCCATTGAGGAAATCGCCGCCACCATCATCCATCGGGCAAAGCTGAACCGTCATTTTTATTGAGATTCAAATTCAGGTTCCATGTATAATGAATTGATTTATAAGGCAATATCATGATCATCAGAGGCGGCGAATCACGAATCTTCCGCCTGACTTTAAAGGAGCATTTATGTTGATCCTTCTTCGTTCTGCCATCCTGGCTCCCGTCGCCGCCCTGGCCTTTCTGCTGACGGCTCCGGTTCATGCGGTTGAGTACATTGATTACACGGATCTCTGGGTGGACACCAAACCTCCCGCAAACAGCGGAACAGGCGGTTTCGGCATCAATTTCGTCCAGAGCGGTAACAGCTTCGACTACATTTTTGCGACTTTCTTTATTTACGATCCTCTCACCGGTAAGCCCGACTGGGTTACTGGTGAACTGACGCGCGAAACAAATAAAACCTCTTTTGCAGGCAACGTCTATCGGACGCAGGGAGAACCCACCACCAGCCCTTTTGCTCCCAGAAATACCGTGACCAACAGCATTGGAACGGTTAAATTCACGCCTACTTCCCCAACGTCGGGAACCCTTGTCTATATCGTTAACGGCGTGACAACAACGCTTGAATTGAAACGACTGACCCTAACCGAAAATATCCTTGATGGCGTTTATTGGGGAGGAGCATCCGTTGTCAGCACCAATTGTCCTCGCAGTGGAGATAATGGCACCTATCATAATACGATGGCCCTCGACGTCATCCAGCCCACGGGGGGCGCTCAGGTCACATACACGTTTAACTTGGACTATATTGGCTTTATCTATAAATGCACATTAAAGGGTGCGTTGATTCAAGAAGGCCGTTTTCAAAAAATCAATAACGCAAATTACGTTTGCTATTCCGGAAGCACCAAACTCGTGGACGGAACCGCCAACCTTTACAATATCGCGGCAACCACGCAAGGTGTTGAGGGCAAATGGATCTCTAACAAAGGCATAGAGGGCTGCAAGGAAGAAGGGTATTTCTCTGGAGTGTTGGTTCCCTGATTTTTTCGGGACACCGTTATATCCTATGCCGCCCGTCGGGCGGCATTTTTATGGCGCGCGGGAAATCCTTCCGCTCGTCTTCGCTTTGCAGTATTATGATTATTTGTGTATCAAACAATGAATTTCAGGAGTAGCGGATGGCCGGCCACAGCAAATGGGCAAACATTAAACACAGAAAAGCAGCTACCGATGCCAAACGCGGCAAAATTTTTACCCGCCTGATCAAAGAGATTACGGTTGCCGCCAAACTGGGTGGCAGCGACGTCTCTACCAATCCGCGTTTGCGTCTGGCTGTGGACAAAGCTTATGGGCAAAACATGCCCAAGGATACGATCGAACGCGCGACTAAGCGCGGCGCTGGTGAGTTGGAAGGCGTGTCGTATGAAGAAATCCGCTATGAAGGTTATGGCCCCGGCGGCGCTGCGGTGATTGTCGATTGTATGACCGACAACCGGACACGCACCGTCGCCGACGTACGTCATGCCTTTTCAAAATATGGCGGCAATCTCGGCACCGACGGCTCGGTGGCTTTTCTGTTCAAACACTGCGGGCAAATTGTTTTTGAACCAGGCGCTGACGAAAACGCCATCATGGACGCCGCAATCGCCGCCGGCGCCGATGATGTCGTAACCAACGATGATGGCAGCCTTGAAATCATTACCGATCCTTATGCCTTTGTGGCCATCAAGGACGCGCTGATCGCCGCCGGGTTACAGCCTGCCTTTGCCGAAGTCACGATGACACCATCGACAGCCGTTGAAATGATTGGCGATGACGCCGTGAAAATGCAGAAACTGCTTGACGCGCTGGAAATGCTCGACGACGTTCAGGATGTTTATACGTCCGCCGAATTTAACGATGAAGCCTGATATCCCGCAGAAACCTCTGCTCTTGCCATGACTGCTTCTCCCACGCGCCGCATTCTCGGTCTCGATCCCGGGTTGCGGGTGACGGGGTTCGGCATTATTGATGTGAGCGGTTCCCGATTGTCTTACGTCACCAGCGGAAGCATCCGGACGGAAGGCGAAGGTTTGCCGACCCGTCTCGGTATCATCGCCCATGATTTAACACATATTATTCGCGAATTTCGTCCCAACGAGGCCAGTGTTGAATTGGTTTTCGTCAATGTCAATCCCACATCGACGCTGCTTCTGGGACAAGCGCGCGGCTGTGCGGTCACGGCATTGGTGATGGCCGGGCTGCCGGTTTATGAGTACACCGCGAACCAGATCAAACAGGCGGTCGTCGGTCACGGCAAAGCGCAGAAAACACAAGTGCAACACATGGTTCAGCGACTGCTGCAATTGCCGTCGGCGCCATCCTCAGACGCTGCCGATGCACTGGCCTGCGCGATTTGCCATATCAACAGCGCCAGCAGCATCAGCCGCTTGCCGACACCTCGCCATCGGCGCGGCGGACGAATCATCGGTTGACGGCAATAACAGCTCTAGAGCAATCTAGCCCACGCCAACGCTTGCACGGTAGCTTCCAGCAACACATTCGGAAACAAACCGAGCGCCAGCAATGCCAAACCGTTCAACGTTAACACTGCTCGTGGAATGACACTTATTGATGGTAGCCGATCCCCCTCGCCTTCGTTCGGTCTCGAAAAAAGCATCAACCGCACCAAGCGCAGGTAGTAAAACGCGGCGATGACTGACGTGAGGATGGCGATGACCGACAGCCAAACAAAACCGCTGATCAATGCAGCGCTGATCACTGCGAATTTTCCGTAAAAACCCAACAACGGCGGTATGCCGGCCAGCGAGAGCATCGAGAGTGTCATCAGGACAGCGCGAATGGGAGAGCGTCGGTAAAGGCCACGAAAATCTTCGAGATCGCTGCCCCTGCTCAACGCGTTTTCACCGCCCGTATTTTTACAATCGTCGTCCAACGTTTCGTTCATCGACAGCAACACACCGAACGCCACTAGATTGGACAATACGTAGGTCAAAATATAAAACATCGCTGCTGAAAACCCGTATTGGTCACCAGCCAGTGCCCCGAGCAGCAAATATCCCATGTGTCCGATGGTCGAATACGCCAACATCCGTTTCAGGTTGGATTGTGCGATGGCAACAACCGCGCCGATGACCATCGACAGCACGGCAAGCAACGCCAGCACGTTCTGCCAATAGGGCAATAGGGATGACAGTGGATCGCTCATCAATCGCAGCAACAATGCGACCACCGCCAGTTTCGGCACGGTGCTGATGAACAGTACAACTGTCGTCGGCGCGCCACGGTACACGTCCGGCGCCCACATATGAAACGGCACCGCGCTCAGTTTGAAGGCCAATCCTGTCGTGATGAACACCAACCCCAAAACCAGCAACGTTTGACTGGATCCGGACTCCAAAGCCAGACGCCCGATCGCAAACAGATCCAGCGAGCCGGTCGCCCCGTAAATAAGCGACATTCCATAAAGCATGAACCCCGACGCCAGCGCGCCAAGGAAAAAATATTTGAGTCCGGCCTCAATCGACAACGTGCCATCTTTGCGAAACGCTACCAGCGCGTATAACGGCAGCGCCATCAATTCCAGGCCAAGATACAATGGAACGAAATGGTAAGAGCCGATCACCGCCAGTACACCCAGCGTTGAGCACAGGAAAAGCATGAACGTTTCCGGTTGCCATAGCTTTTGCTGGATGAGCGAGGCGCGGCCATAGATCAACGTCAGCGACAATGCCAATAAAGCCGCGCTTTGCTGCAACAACGTTGACGCACTGCGCAATAACATGCCGTCCATGATGAGTTGGGGATTCTCGATGTCTTGCGTCCACCACAACGCCAACAACGCGCTCCACAGCGCCAGTTGGGTCAAAGCATACGCCACTGTTCCGTCCTGAGAAGGACGCAACGCCGTTAGCAGCAAAATCAGCGCCAGCGCCGTCAACAGCGTCAATTCAGGAATAAGAGGTATCAGGGAAAAAGTCATGGCTTTGCCGTTCAGAGTTTGGACAGCGCCATATGCGCCAGCAGTTCTGTGATTGAAGCGTCCGCCATTGCCAGCAACGCCTGCGGCCAAAGACCGAATACCAGCATGATCGCCGCCAGCACACTTAATATCAGCCGTTCCTGCATCCCCAAATCGGACAACGCGCTCACCGAAAGATGCGTCGTCGGACCAAACACCACACGCCGAACCATCCACAGCATATACGCCGTACCGGTGACCAGCACCGTCGCCGCCAGCAATCCGACGCCCAGTTGGTAACTGACCGCAGCCAATATCACCAGGAATTCACCGACAAAGCCCGACGTGCCCGGCATCGCAATATTCGCCATCGCAAAAAACACAAGCAGTGTCGCCAGCCAAGGCATCGCGTCAACGATTCCGCCGCAATCGGTCAAACGGTAATCGCCCAACCGTTTCTTCAGCATGTCAGCACAGAAAAACAACGCTGCCACCACCAAGCCGCTCGATACCATCAACAGTACCGCCCCCTTCAACGCTACCGCATCGAACAGAAAAAAGCCGAGTGTTACCAGCCCCATGTGTGCAACTGAGGAATAAGCAATCAACCGTTTGAGATCCGTTTGTGCCAGTGCCACAAAGCCAAAATAAATCACCGCCACCAGAGACAATCCGACCATCCACGGCGCCAGCGTTTGCGCGGCGTCGGGCACAATCGGCAACAACAGCCGCAGAAAACCATAGGCACCGATCTTGGTTGAAGCCAGCATGATCGCAGCGCCGGTCGGTGCTTCAACATAAGCATCCGGCGCCCATGCATGCAGCGGCCACATCGGTGTTTTGACCGCAAACGCCATGAAAAACGCGCCGAATAAAATCAGTTGTGTGTGCAGACTGAGCGGCAAATGATGCCAGGCTGCTATTGAAAACGTTTGCGAAGCACCGTAAAGATAAAACAGCGCCAGCAACATGAACAATGAGCCAAACAACGTGTAAAGGAAAAATTTGGTTGTAGCGTACCGCCGTTGTGAACCGCCGAACAGTCCGATCGCCAGATAC
>JAISPI010000084.1 GCA_031275075.1 Burkholderiales bacterium
CTGTATAACGGGCTTTCGCGTCTTTTCGCCATGGCGTTTGGTATAGACTTTTCGATCTGCATCATAGCGATGGCGGCTCTGACCGCGATCTATGTGGTCGCCGGCGGATATTTCGCCACGGTGGTCAACGATTTCATTCAGGGAATCATTATGCTGATCGGCATCGTCGCCGTTATCCTCACGATTTTGAACGACAACGGCGGTTTTGCGGCTTCGCTAAACGCTCTTGCCCACGTTCAAGACCCGGCCGTGAGTTCAGCGCCCGGTATTTTCACATCCTTTTTCGGGCCTGACCCGATAAGCCTGTTGGCCGTTGTCATCCTCACGTCGCTCGGCACTTGGGGACTGCCGCAGATGGTGCAGAAGTTTTATTCCATCAGCTCCGAAAAAGTTATTTTCAAAGGCACGGTCATCTCTACGATTTTCGCTGCCGTCATCGCCGGCGGTTGTTATTTTATCGGCAGCTTTGGCCGTCTGTATTCGGACAGGATCGAGACAACAGCAGACGGCAGGGTGTTATACGACTCCATTGTCCCCACCATGCTTTCAAATTTCCCCGCGACGTTGATGGCGATTGTTGTGATCCTGGTGCTTTCGGCGTCAATATCCACGCTCTCCGCCTTGGTCATGACTTCGGCCTCCACTTTTACGCTGGACTTTTTGAAAGGTAACATCTTCAAAAAGATGGACGGAAAAATGCAACTCCTGAGCATCCGCCTGTTGATTGTGGTGTTTATCGTTATTTCCTCGGTCATTGCCATCAGACAGTACAAAGGCGGCTTTGACTTTATCGCTCAACTTATGGGCATTTCGTGGGGCGCCTTGGCAGGGTCATTCCTTGCGCCCTTCCTTTACGGACTCTATTGGAAGCGCGTAAGCACAGCTTCCGTTTGGTGCTGCTTTTTGTTCAGCACGTCTTTCATGATTCTTAACGTCTTTTTCAGGGACTTCTTCCCGCCGCTTTTACGGTCTCCGATCAACGCCGGCGCCTTTGCCATGGTTGCCGGATTGGTTATTGTGCCGGTGGTGAGTATGTTTACGAAAGCTCCCAAAAAAGCCATCGTCGATTCCTGCTTCTCCTGCTATGAGGAAACAATCCGCGTTAAAGTGAGCGAGGATCTTGGGGAAGACGAAGCCACAGCCCAATAAAAACCAAAAGGGAGACCATGACGATGCCCATTACGGGAATACTCGCCAAAAACGCGGAACGGTTCGGAGACAAAATCTGCTTGACGGAAATCAATCCTGAGCAGGAAGAAAAGCACAAACACGCCTGGAAAGAACTCGCGCTTGTGGAAACCGCGCACAACGCCCGCTACCGAAAAGAGCTGACGTGGCGCTCGTTTGACGAGAAAGCCAACCAATTCGCGCATCTGCTGATAGCGCGAGGAATCAAGCGCGGCGACAAAGTCGGCATACTGCTGATGAACTGCATCGAATGGTTGCCGATTTATTTCGGCGCATTGAAATCCGGCGCGATTGTCGTACCTCTGAATTTCAGATACTCCGCAGATGAAATCAAGTACGCCCTCGAACTTGCCAATGTTTCCACACTGCTGCTGGGGCCGGAGTTTATCGACCGTATGCGCGCGATTAAAGACAACATCCCCAACGTAGACTCGTTGTTTTTCGTGGGAGATGATTGTCCGGATTTCGCCGAGAGCTACGAACAACTCGTGACTCCATGCCCCAAACACGCGCCGGACATCACGCTTTCAGACGATGAAGACGCCGCGATCTACTTTTCCTCCGGAACGACAGGATTTCCCAAAGCCATTCTGCATTCTCATCAAAGCCTTGTCACCGCTTGCGAAGTAGAGCAAAACCACCACAACCAAACCATCGACGACATCTTCCTGTGCATCCCTCCGCTTTACCACACCGGAGCAAAAATGCACTGGTTCGGCAGCCTGCTGGTCGGTGGAAGCGCCGTTCTGTTACGCGGCATACGTCCTGAGTGGATCATCGAGACCGCTGCAAAAGAGCGCGTGACCATCGTATGGCTGTTGGTGCCTTGGGCGCAGGACATCCTCGACGCCATCGAAAGCGGCGATATCCGTCTGGCGGATCATGATTTAAGCGCTTGGCGTCTCATGCACATAGGCGCACAACCTGTTCCGCCAAGCCTGATCCGACGCTGGAAAAAATTTTTTCCGAGCCACGAATACGACACCAATTACGGACTTTCGGAATCGGTGGGGCCGGGCGCCGTCCATCTTGGTATAGAAAACGTCCATAAGGTTGGCGCTATCGGTAAGGCCGGCTATGGCTGGCAAACCAGAATCGTCGATGAACGCGGAAAAGACGTCAAACCCGGCAGCGTTGGCGAGTTAATACTTTCCGGCAACGGCGTCATGAAATGCTATTACAGAGACCCGGAAGCCACCGCCGCCGTACTGAAGAATGACTGGCTCTATACAGGCGATATGGCCTGCGAAGATGAAGACGGCTTTATATTTCTCGTTGACCGGAAAAAAGATGTCATCATCACCGGCGGCGAAAATATCTATCCTGTACAGATCGAGGACTTTCTGCGCGGTTACAACAAAATCAAGGACGCCGCTGTAATCGGCTTGGCCGATCACAGACTGGGCGAAATCGCTGCGGCGATTGTTGAAATAAAGCCGGAAATAGAATGCAACGAAGAAGAAATCATGCATTTTTGCGCGCAACTGCCGCGCTATAAACGCCCGCACAGAATCATTTTTGACAAAGTGCCGCGTAACGCCACGGGAAAAATCGAAAAACCCAGACTCCGCGCGAAATACTGCGGAGAGAGCATCGTCAAACAACAGATCGAAATCGAGGGCGAGATATAAAACATTTCGCCGCTCCTCTCCCCTTGTGGGAGAGGAGCCTTGCTCTATTGGCGATCATCAAAGTCAGCTTCTAACAAAAATTCCGTAGCGCGTTACGCCGAACGCGAACGCTTTGCCACATCGGGAATCGGTAAGGTTCTCCCCAACGGCACACAAATCTGACTCAGCGTTTGCATCAGCATCATAAACTCCATTGGCGACAATGCCTGATCGGCATCACACCACGCATCGACCGGCGACGGGTGAACTTCAATCAGCAACCCGTCCGCTCCCGCCGCCACCGCCGCACACGACAGCGCTGGCACCATCCACGCCTTGCCCCCGGCGTGCGACGGATCAACGATCACGGGCAAATGCGTTTCGCGTTTCAGTACCGGTATCGCCGTCACGTCGAGCACGTTGCGGTACGCCGTTTCAAAAGTGCGAACGCCACGTTCACAAAAAATGATTTTGTGGTTGCCGCCGGCAGCAATGTATTCGGCTGCCATCAACCATTCATTGATCGTCGCGCTCAACCCGCGCTTCAGAATCACCGGCACATTGGTGCGCCCAAGCTCTTTCAGTAAATCGAAATTCTGCATGTTGCGAGCGCCGATTTGAATCACATCGACACCGCGCTCAAGAAACGTGTCGAGCATGCGCACGTCCATCAATTCGGTAACCACCGGCAAACCATGCGGCGCGGCAGCCTTCTTCAGCATGTCGAGCCCCTCAACACCCTTCCCCTGAAACGTATAAGGACTGGTGCGCGGTTTGAACGCGCCACCGCGCATCATCCGCGCGCCTGCGCTTGCCACCGCTGCCGCTGCCTCGCGCATCTGCGGATCGGTTTCCACCGAACATGGCCCGGCGATCACCTGTATCTCCTGACCACCCACCATCACGCCATTAACATCAATCACCGTACTGGCGTGGTGCCATTCGCGCGCTACCAGCTTATACGGTTTCAGGATATGTAAAGAACGCTCCACGCCGGGCAATGTTTCAAACGCCTTGGGTTCGAGCTTGCGTTCGTCCCCAACCGCCCCGATCAACGTACGCTCGGTGCCGCGCGAAATATGTACATCCAAACCGTTTTCACGAATTTTAGCCTCTACCCGCGCGATCGCTTCGTCGCTAGCACCGGGTTCCATGACGATAATCATGTTACGACTCCTTGTTAACGTTAACAAAATAACCTCTGCTAAAAAAATCGGGCGGCCTTTGAGGGCCGCCCGATTTTGCAATGTTCAAGAATATCTCTCTCTATTCAGTGCTGTCGACGTCCCTCGCTTTGGAGACAAAAATAGAAATACACGTACACGTTTTGTGCACGCCAATCAAACGACCAGAAAAGAGAATGTTGGAAATTCATGGCTGCCAGTATAACCACACTTGGGGAGAAAAAACCAGCCGGATCGTGATTTAAAAAACTGATTTCAAAAATCGTAGTGAAAAATACCACAAACCACGCTATACCGTGATTTTCGGGATATGGTGGTGGTGCCCGGGACCGGACTCGAACCGGTACAGCCTTGCGGCCGAGGGATTTTAAGTCCCTTGTGTCTACCAATTTCACCACCCGGGCGAAATATTTCGACAGCAGCCCTGGCTTCTGGCGGAGACGGAGGGATTCGAACCCTCGATGCAGGTTTTGCCCGCATGCTCCCTTAGCAGGGGAGTGCCTTCGACCTCTCGGCCACGTCTCCGTAAAGAAGGCTGGATTCTACTGGCAAGTCCTGCTTGCGTCCAGCCTTTCCGGTTTTAACTGCATTTTGCCGCTTCCTGCAACCGAAAATCCGCCAGGATATAGGGCAGATTTCCGTTTTTCAAAAACTCACGCCGTGGCTTTATCAAGATCAAAGGCTTTGTGCAAAACACGCACGGCCAATTCGAGGTATTTTTCCTCGATGACTACGGAGATTTTGATTTCCGATGTTGAGATCATCTGGATGTTGATCCCTTCGTCGGCCAGCGCCCGGAACATTTTTGACGCGATGCCCGCATGGGAACGCATGCCGATTCCCACGACAGAGATTTTGCAGATGTTTTTGTCGCCGAGAATTGTCCGCGCCTTGAATTTACCGGCATCGTGCTCCCTGTTGAGAACAGCAAGCGCCTTGTCAAACTCGGTGTTGTTGACGGTGAACGAAAAATCGGTGTGCCCGGATTCGCCTATGTTTTGCACAATCATGTCTACATCGATGTTGGCATCGGCCACCGGCCCCAGCAGCCCGAAAGCAATGCCGGGACGGTCTTCAACGCCCATGATTGATATTTTTGCTTCATCGCGCGCGTAAGCGATGCCCGAGATGATCGCTTTTTCCATACCTTGATTCTCCTCATAGGTGATAAGCGTACCCGGGGCATTCGACTCGGGATCATCGAGCGATGAGAGTACGCGTAATTTCACTTTGTATTTGCCGGCAAATTCGACAGAACGAATTTGCAAAATTTTGGAACCCAAGCTCGCCATTTCGAGCATTTCTTCGAACGTGATGGTGTCGAGCCGACGCGCTTCGGAAACGATGCGCGGATCGGTGGTGTAAACGCCATCGACGTCGGTATAAATCTGACACTCGTCGGCTTTTAACGCCGCCGCCAACGCTACCGCCGAAGTATCGGAACCGCCACGGCCAAGTGTCGTAACGTTACCGTCTTGATCAACGCCCTGAAAACCGGCGACGACAACGATCATGCCATCGTTTAAATCGCGGTCAATATTGCTGCGATCAATGTTAAGAATGCGCGCTTTGGTGAATGCGTTGTCCGTGTGAATCCGCACTTGGCCGCCGGTATAGCTTTTCGCTTTGAATCCCATTTCCTGCAACGCAATCGCAAGCAGGCCGGAGGTAACCTGTTCGCCGGTCGAAGCGATGGCATCGAGTTCTCGCGGATCGGGGTGGCTGGAGAGTTCTTTGGCCAACCCTAACAGCCGGTTGGTTTCGCCGGACATGGCGGAAACGACGACAACGACCCGATTTCCTTTTTTGGCATGATGTGCCACACGACGGGCGACGTTACGGATGCGCTCAACTGAGCCCACCGAACTGCCTCCATATTTCTGGACGATTAACGCCATAATTGAATCACTTTGTAGAAGTTGAGAGACCGTTTTTCACGCTCTATTGACTTGCCTCATTTAGCACACAGGCACGCATGAACCGATTGAATGCCTCTCGAAGCATCAGAACGTTTTAAAGACCAGTGTAGCATTGGTGCCACCAAATCCAAACGAGTTCGACAACGCTGCATGCAACGGCATTTTGCGCGCAACGTTCGGCACGAAGTCCAGATCGCATTGCGGATCGGGGTCGGTCAGATTAATCGTCGGCGGCGCAATCTGATCACGCAATGCCAAAATCGTAAAGATCGCTTCAATACCCCCGGCCGCGCCAAGCAAATGCCCGGTCATCGATTTGGTCGAACTCACTACCAACTTCTTCGCATGTGCGCCGAAGGCGGCTTTGACGGCACAACATTCGGCGATATCACCAAGCGGTGTCGAAGTGCCGTGCGCATTGATGTAGCCGATATCTTCAGGTCTTAGCTTTGCGTTCTTGAGCGCCGCCAGCATGCTGCGCCGGGCGCCATCTCCGTCTTCCGGTGGCGCGGTGATGTGATGGGCATCCGCACTCATGCCATAGCCCGCCAGTTCGCAGTAAATTCGCGCGCCACGCGCTTTGGCGTGCTCCAGTTCTTCGAGCACCAGCATGCCGGCGCCCTCGCCCAACACAAAGCCGTCACGTCCTTGATCCCAAGGGCGGCTCGCTGCCTGCGGTTCATCATTACGAGTGGACAACGCCCGCATCGCGCAGAAACCGCCAACGCCCAGTTCGCTGACCGTGGACTCAGCACCACCGGCAATGATGATGTCGGCGTCACCGTATTCGATCAGCCGCGCCGCTTCGCCGATACTGTGGTTAGCGCTTGAGCAAGCCGTTACCGTCGAAAGATTGGGGCCTTTGTAGCCAAATTCCATCGACACCAGCCCCGACGCCATATTGATGATCGAACCGGGGACAAAAAACGGCGACACTTTGCGAACACCGCCGTCCAGAAAAGCGGCAACGTTTTTTTCGATGTACGGCAAGCCACCGATTCCTGCGCCGATACAAACGCCAACTCGCTCTTTGTCGATGCTGTCATTGTTCAGGTTAGCGTCACGCACCGCTTCAATGGCAGTCGCCAACGCGTAATGCACAAAAGTATCGTAGCGGCGCGCTTCTTTGGGCGCCAGATACGGCTCGATATCAAATCCCTTGACTTCGCCGGCAATGCGTACGGGAAACGCAGAGGCGTCGAAACGGGTGATCGGGGCGATACCGGAACGACCGGCAAGAATGTTGCTCCATGCCGCTTCCAGGCCTATCCCTACGGGGGACACAATCCCCATTCCGGTCACGACGACACGACGGTGTGACATGTGTGTATCCTCTTGAAATCAAACAAAAGCCACGCCCGCGCTCTGCTTGACGGCAGGCGAAGAACGCGGCCTGAGAACGTATCGTCCGCAAGACACGGAACGCCACTTGCCCCAACGGGCAGCGGGCGCACCGTTATTGCTTCAGATGAGCGTTAATGTAATCGATTGCCTGTTGAACCGTCGTGATCTTTTCGGCATCCTCATCGGGGATTTCCGTCTCGAACTCTTCTTCAAGAGCCATCACCAGTTCAACGACCGCCAACGAGTCGGCGCCCAGGTCTTCGGTGAATGACGATTCGCTCTTAATGTCGTCTTCTTTGACGTCAAGTTGTTCAGCGACAATTTTTTTTACACGTTGCTCAATGCTGTTCATTGATTTGCCCCTCTCGGGAGTAAGGAAAGTGCAGATTTTACCAGAACCTTTTCAGGTTTCGCGGCCGGTTTTTTTACGGCCATCGTACTTTTCAATACGTTGCTCCGATTCATGTCCCGCCGTTTTTTTGCATGCTATAACACTTCAACCTGCCGTTAAAACACAGGATCTTCTGTCAATGCAAAATTTTCGGCCCGTTACGCCATATACATGCCGCCGTTGATGTGAAGCGTCGTGCCGGTGATGTAACCGGCGCGCGGACTTGCCAAAAAACTTACGGCATGGGCAATATCGGCAACATCACCCAGCCGTCCCGCTGGCACCGCTTTCAACAGTGCCTCTTTCTGTGCTTCCGGAAGCGATTGTGTCATGTCGGTATCAATGAATCCGGGCGCTACGCAATTAACCGTAATACCGCGGCTGCCCACTTCCTGCGCCAATGACTTGGAAAAACCGATCAGCGCCGCCTTGGCTGCTGCGTAATTGGTTTGTCCGGCGTTGCCCATAGAACCGACCACCGAGCCGATCTGGATGATGCGACCAAAACGCGCCTTCATCATGCCGCGCAGTACGGCACGCGACAGCCGGAACGCCGATTTCAGGTTGGTGTCCATAATGGCATCCCATTCCTCGTCCTTCATCCGCATCAGCAAATTGTCGCGGGTGATCCCTGCGTTATTGACCAGAACCGACGGCGCTCCGCCGCATACCTTTTCAAACTCGCTCAACACCCGCTCGATGCCGGACTCGTCCTTGACGTCCAGCATCATGCCGACGCCAGTATGGCCGCCCTCTTTCAGATAAGCGGTAATTTTGGCCGCGCCTTCATCACTGGTCGCCGTACCGACCACGGCAGCACTCGCCGCCGCCAATTCCAGCGCAATCGCCCGGCCAATGCCACGGGTCGCGCCGGTAATCAGTACACGTTGCCCTGTCAGTTCCTGTTGCATTCGTTTCTCCTGAATCATGCCGCGTCCGCCAGCATTTCCCGTGCTTTCCCGATAGCTTCGCTGTCGGTCAGCGTCAGACTTGTGATTCCGTCTGTCGCCCGTTTGGTCAGTGCCGCCAGCACTTTGCCCGGCCCGCACTCGATGATGTGAGTCACGCCTCGCGCCTGCATTTCCTGCAAGGTTTGTGTCCAACGTACCGGTTTGGCCGCCTGCATCGCCAACGCCTGGCGAATGGCCTCCGGTGTGTCGTGTTCACGGACGTCAACATTATGAATGAGTGGTATTTCGGGAGCGCGAAACGGCACTTCGCCTAGCCGTTCTGCCAGCCGCGCCGCTGCCGACACCAACAATGAACTGTGAAACGGCGCCGACACCGGCAGCAGCACCGTCCGTTTGGCGCCTGCATCTCTGGCCACTGCCATCAACTGTTCGACCGCGCCCTTGTGGCCAGCCACCACCACTTGTCCAGGTGAATTGAAGTTGACCGCTTCGACAATGGCTTCCGGCGTGCTCTGCGCTGCGCATAGAGAGACTGCCTGCGCATCATCCAATCCGAGAATCGCTGCCATCGCCCCGACCCCTTCCGGCACTGCTTCCTGCATTGCCTGCGCCCGAAAGCGCACCAGCGGCACAGCGTCTTCCAGCGTCAACGCGCCAGCAGCCACCAAGGCGGCGTATTCGCCAAGACTGTGCCCTGCGACAATCGCCGGACGCAGTTCGCTCGTCTCACACCAAGCACGCCAGACGGCCACGTCAGCAGCCAACATCAACGGCTGCGTGTTCGTCGTCAACGCCAGCGCTTCTTCCGGCCCGCGTTCGGCCAGCGCCCACAAATCTTCACCGAGTACGGCGGATGCCTCATCGAATGTCCGGCGCACGACGGGATGCGCGCCGAAGCCGCCCATCATCCCGATAGATTGTGAACCTTGTCCCGGAAAAACAAACGCGATTTTCATCCGCTCTCCTGTC
>JAISPI010000118.1 GCA_031275075.1 Burkholderiales bacterium
TCATGCAGAAACGCATCGTGTCCATGCGGGGCGTCGATTTCGGCATACGAGACATTGCGCCGGTTATCGATCAGCGCCCGCATGATTTCACGCGACCGCTCGGAGGGAAAACGCCAGTCGGTGGTAAACGAGATAATCAGAAACGCGCAACGCGCATTCTCCAGCGCCTTCGACAAATCGCCGTTGTGCGCTGCTGCCGGATCGAAATAATCGAGCGCCTTGGTGATCCGCAGATAGGTATTGGCATCAAAATAACCGGCGAATTTTTCGCCCTGATGACGCAGATACGACTCAATCTGAAACTCGGGCGCGAACGAAAACTTCAACCCCTCTCGCAACTGCCGCCCGAACTTCGCTTCCATCTGTTCACCCGACAGATAGGTGATGTGTCCCAGCATCCGCGCCACCCGTAAACCGCGCTGCGGTCGCGTACCGTGACGCACATAATGGCCATCGAAAAAATCCGGGTCGGTGAGAATCGCTTGTCGCGCCACTTCATTGAACGCGATGTTTTCCGCCGACAACTTCGGCGCGGAAGCGATCACCAGGCCATGCAACAGCCGCGCCGGATAACGGATCGCCCAACACAACGCCTGCATGCCACCGAGCGAACCTCCCATCACCGCAGCCCAGCGGGTGATGCCAAGATAATCGGCAAGCCGCGCCTGCGCATCGACCCAATCCTCGACGGTAACCAACGGAAAATCGGCGCCCCACGGTTGCCCCGTCGCCGGGTTGATCGACACCGGCCCGCTCGATCCGAAACAACTGCCGAGGTTATTGACGCTGACCACAAAGAAGCGGGTTGTGTCGAGCGGTTTTCCGGGGCCGATCATGTTGTCCCACCAACCGACCTTGTCCGGCGCATCTTCATAATAACCGGCAACGTGATGCGACGCATTCAACGCGTGACAAATCAGCACCGCGTTCGAGCGCTCACTGTTCAGGGTTCCGTAAGTTTCGTAAGCCAGCTCGAACGAATCAAGCGTCGCGCCGCATGCCAGCGGTAAAGGTGTCGTGAAACGCGCCTGCTGCGGCTCAACCGCGCCCACCGAATGCGCCACCCCATCCATTTTGGTTGTCAGCGAAGATACCATCATCGACTCCTCTCGACGTCCAACAAAAAACCCGACCAGCGCTTGGCTAATCGGGCGGCGGATCGTCGGTACCTCTTTACGCCGTTTTAGCCGGATTTATTGCGCGCCCGCAAGCTGGTTCAAATCGGCGCGTTTCAAATTTTGTTCATTATAACGCGGCTGCGGGAACGCAGCGCAACCCGTTCCGGCGCGCGAAGTTGAAGAAATCTCGTGTGATATACTGTTTTCATAACGCGGGGGGACGCTCGGTCGTGCGCGGCGTCGCTGAACCTTTTCAGAAGGAAAATCCATGGCTTCAAAAAGAAACCTGTTTTTTTGTTTACTGCTCAGTTTTTTTCTCGCAGCATGCGGCGGCGGTGGCAGCAGCAGTAACGATAGTGGCAATGGCGGTAATGGTGATAACGGCGGCAACGATGGTGGCGGCACGGTTACAAAGAAGCTGTTAAGCCGGTTTGTCGCGAACGGTCAGGAGCGAGAACGCTTCCGTTACGACCACTTGAACCGCCTTGTCGAGATGGATTCTCCGGGTTTGGGTCTCCGGCGGTTTGAGTATGAGGGCGATGACGCCCGTCCCTCTTTGCTGCTTGAGCCTTATCCGAACCTTGGTTATATGTACAGCCGATACCAATATGGCACAGACGACCTCAATGGCGTTCCCACGAATTATTTTCAAACGCAATCCTTGAACGCGAATCAGGTTCCTTTTTCGATGATTTGGCGTTATTACCTGAATGCCCATGATCGAATCATTGCTATGGGTACGGCGGTCAATGACGTTTTTTCTCCCCGCGCCAACACCTATGCCTACGACGACCGTGGCAACTTGCTTAAGCTAACGACTGCCGTCGGGGCGACTTGGGAATATACCTACGATGACAAGAAAAGCCCTGCCTCAGAAACAGCCACGCCGCGATGGTTGTTTGACGACATGTCCGTCGGTTTTCTCGCCAACCCCAACAACCCGTTGAGCGAAGTCTATGCGTTTTACCCTTCCCGCACGTACAGAACTTACCGTTACACCTATGATAGCGACGGTTATCCCGACGAGGTTTCGGTGACCTCCGAGGTGTTTAACGAGGCCACTGGCGTCACGATTAACCTGGGAACCGAAGTGCTGTCTTTTGAATACATCCCCGCGCATTAAATCAACAAGGGAATAATGCTGAAAAATACCAGTATCTGGTTTACACTGACGGTCGTTTTTTTCACCTTCTGACTCATGAACACAACATCGCCTACTTCTTCTCCTTCTCTCGGTCACTGGCTGATTGCCACGCGCCCTTGGTCTTTCCCGGCGTCCAGCATGCCCGCATTGGTCATGTTCGCTTATGTCTTTTTCCTGAGCCGGCACCATGCTCTGGACGTTAATTGGCTGTTGGGCGTTCTGGCTATTATCGGCGCGGTCGTCTTCCAAATCAGCGGCAACCTGATTAGCGATTATTTCGATTACACGCGCGGAATCGACCGCGAAGACACGTTCGGCTCCAGCCGTTTGCTGGTCAATCAGACCTTCAAGCCTCGCACCATCCTCTGGTACGGTATCGGCTTTATCGTCTTTGGTGTGTTTCTCGGTCTTTATTTGGTTGCGCAAACCGGATGGCCTCTGTTGATCATCGGCTTTCTCGGTTTTATCGGCGCTGCTTTTTATTATCTGTTCAAGAGTCGGGCGCTTGGCGACGCGCTGATATTCCTGATTTATGGGCCGTTGATTTCTCTCGGTGTTTTTTATGTGATGACCGGCCTGCTGGACTGGCGGGCTGTCGCGCTATCGCTGCCGATCGTTTTTATCACCGTCAATATTCTGCACGCCAACAACACACGCGATATCGCGCATGACAAGCGCGCTAACATCAAAACTTTCGCGATGCTGCTCGGTGTCCGCGCGTCGATTTTTGAGTACCAGCTGCTCGTCTTTCTGACGTATTTTTCCATGGTAGCGCTGGTTGTTATGGGGGTTCTTCATTGGGTGACACTGTGCGTCTTTCTGACGTTCCCGTTGGCTATCAACAACTGTCGCGCCATGGGGCGAGCGCGCGAAGAACAGCCGGAAAACATCCACGACCTTGATGTCAGAACAGCAAAATTGCAACTGGCGTTTAGCGTCTTGCTATCGGGATTGATTTTTGTGTCTGCCTGGTTATGAGCCGCACAGCTTTTCCCATCGTTTTTCCCATTGCCGTCGCTGCGGCGCTCTGGTTCGTCATGTTCTCGCCGTGGACAGCGCCGCATTTGAATTTCTGGTGGTCGATGCTGTTTTCAGGCTCGGCGCTGATCGTCATGAGTGCCGTCTTCGGACGCGATTGGTCGCCACAATTCCGATTGAGCGTTCGGGCAGTCGTGATTGGCCTGATCTCCGCCGTCGTGTTGTGGGGCGTGTTCTATTTAGGCAACGCCCTGTCAACGATGATGTTCTCTTTTGCCAAACCGCAGATCGGCGCGATCTACGGTTTACGCGACGGCAGCAGTCATTTGTGGATTGCTCTTTTGCTGTTGTTCGTCGTCGGCCCGGCGGAAACCATTTTCTGGCAAGGCTTTGTCCAGCGCAATTTGATGACGCGCTGGGGCGATCTGACCGGCTTCGCCGTCACAACACTGATTTACAGTCTGGTTCATCTGTGGTCATTTAAC
>JAISPI010000132.1 GCA_031275075.1 Burkholderiales bacterium
CGTCGCGCGCAGCACCAATGCCTCGCGGCCCATCAGCCCCACCGCTGCGCAGGCAACCGCGATGGATTGCAGCGAAATCATCTTGCCGGCGGCGCCTCCCAGCATGTTGCCCGCGACCAGCAACGTGTCGGAGACACCGATCTGATGCGCGACGGTCGCCTGCAATGGCGCGAACAAGGCGTTGGACGAGGTGTCCGAGCCGGTCAGGAAGACGCCAAACCAACCCAGAACCGGCGCCAGCAGCGGATACACCTTACCGCTTTCGGCCAGCGCCAGCGCCAGTGTCGCCGACATTCCGGCGTAGTTGGACAGGGTGGCAAAAGCCAGCACCAGTCCAATCGTCAGCACCGTCGGCCACAAACTGACGCACGTTTCCCTGAACACCCCCAACACAAACGTCGGTCGCCACCGCAAACACACCGCCGACAATAGTGTCGAAAGAAAAATGCCCGTCCCCACCGCGCCGAGAATGTCAAACCTGAACACCGCCGGATACAGCTCCACACTACCTACGACCGGCGCCGTTTTATAGACAACCCCGTGCAAGAACGGCACTTCCAGCCACAAAGTCGTTTCCGACAGCATGCCGCCTGACGCGAACCACGACTGAAAACCTTTGTTGCCCCACACCACCACACATAGCGTCAATAACCCGAACGGCAGCCAGGCACGCACAATGCAGCGAGCGGTCAGCGGCGGTGTTTCAATCATCGCTGGATAAATCGGCGTGTGTTCGCGTAAGTACAATACTTTAGCCGGCTGCCAGAAGCGCAGCAGCACCACCAGCGACACCATGCAGGCAAACGCCGCTGTAATCGCCGGCAGTTGCGGGCCAATCCATAGCGCCGTTGCCATCATCGTTCCGGCGAAGCTCACTCCCGCCACCAGCAATGCCGGCCAAATGTCGCGCGCGCCGCGCCAACCGGCCAGCGCCACCACCACCCATCCCAGCGTCAACAATGAAAACAGCGGCAACAACGTACCGGCAATCGCCGTCAGCGCCGTCAGATCGGTGTGGCTCACCTGCGCCGCCACCGTGATGGACGTTCCCATCGCCCCGAAAGCCACAGGCGCCGTATTGGCAATCAAACACAATGCCGCCGCCCGCAACGGGTCAAAACCCAGCCCGACCAGCAACGCAGCGGTAATCGCTACCGGCGTCCCATAACCGGCGGCGCCTTCGAGAAACGCGCTGAAGGCAAAACCGATCAAAATCATTTGCAGCCGTGCATCGGGTGTTACCGACGCGATGGATGCCCGCACCACCTCAAACTGCCCGCTCTTCACCGTTAGCCGATAGAGAAACACAACGCCGAAGATGATCCAGACAATCGGCCACAAGCCATAACCAAACCCGTAAAACACAGCGGCGACCACCGACGCAACCGGCATGCCATACACCATCATCGCCACCACTGCTGCCAGCAGCAACGTTCCGGCGGCGGCCCAATGCAAGCGCCAGCGAAACACCGCCAGCGTCACGACGAAGAAAAGAATCGGCAGCGCTGCGACCAGCGTCGATCCCACAGCCAAGTGCAGCGGATTGTAAGATTGCAACCAGAGCGTCACGACAGCACTTACCTCTTGCCGGATGAGGCTCTGTGCCGTTGCGCCTGAGTGGCCGCCAAACAAACACCGGCCGCCACCGAAACATTCAGACTTTCAACCATTCCAAGCAACGGAATGCTGACAACACGATCGCAACGCTCACGCGTCAGCCGTCGCAAACCGCTTCCTTCAGCGCCCAATACCCAGGCCAGCGGCCCACTCAAATCCGCTTCGTACAAATTCTCGCCGCCGCTGTCCGCCGCCACGCACCAAACACCGCGTTCTTTCAATTCTTCCAACGTCCGCGCCAGATTGGTCACCGTAATCACCGGCACCGTATCCGCCGCGCCGCACGCCACTTTCGCCACCGTCGCATTGACGCCGGCCGAGCGGTCTTTCGGCAGAATCAACGCCTGCACACCGAACGCATCGGCGCTGCGCAAACAAGCACCCAGATTGTGCGGATCGGTCACCCCGTCGAGCACCATCAACAGCGGCATGGCGGACTCGTCGAGAACATCGTCGAGCGTCAGATGCGGCAACGTCGCCGCCACCCGCGCCACAATCCCCTGATGCCGCCCTTGCGGCGCCAACCCGTCGAGCCGCGCCGTATCGACCGGTTGCGCAGTACAACCGGCCAGCGCCGCCCGTTCCAGAAGATCGCGCAAACGCGAATCCTGCCGGTTGGCATCGTAAAAAAGCGTTTCTATCGAATCGGGATGCTGGCGTAACCGGGCAATCACCGAATGAAACCCGAACAAAATTTTGGAGGCAGACATAGATCACATAAAAAACGGGTAACGGCACAAGACTCTGATGGTATAGTGTGCGCCAACGCTTGTTAAGTCTTTTTCTACTGCGCCGGATTTAGGATGTCCTTCGATTTACGCGCCGTCATCGAAAATTTCGTGCTCGTCATTGCCGCGTTAATCCCCATCGTCAACCCGATGGGCGCCGCGCCGGTCTTCGTGACCATGACGCGTTCGCTAACCCCCGACGCCCGCACCCTGCTGGCGCGCCGTGTGGCGCTTAACGCCTTTTTGCTGCTCGCCGCCTCAATGTTCATCGGCAACTACGTCCTCGGCTTCTTCGGCCTGTCGGTCGCTGTCGTCCAGGTCGGCGGCGGCCTGATTGTCTGCTCGGTCGCCTGGGCGCTCCTGAAGCAGGAACCGGACACCGCCCCCGATCCGCAATACGTCGTCAAGCCCGAGGATGGCCTGACCAAAGCGTTTTACCCGCTCACGCTGCCACTGACCGTCGGCCCCGGCTCAATCAGCGTTGCCATCACACTCGGCGCCAACCATGCCAACAACGTGCACTCCCTGCTACACGCCGCGCCATCGCTGATTCTCGGCTCGGCTGCCGTCGCGTTATCGATCTACCTGTGTTTCCGCTACGCCTACCAACTTACTTCCGCACTCGGCACCACCGGCACACTGGTTTTTCTTCGCCTGTTTGCGTTCATTCTGCTGTGCATCGGCGTACAAATCATCTGGAACGGCCTGTCAACCCTGCTCGC
>JAISPI010000003.1 GCA_031275075.1 Burkholderiales bacterium
GCCAGCGTCAGCGCGATTCCATACGCCATGCCCAGCCGCAGCCACAGGCCGATCCCTGCCATTCCCGCCAGATACAGTCCATAGCAGACCGCTACCGCCAGCACGTCGTAACGTCCCAAGATGAGCGCAAAAGAACGGTAACCGCGCTCGGTATCTTTGTCGCGATTCGCCATCGCGTATTCGATATCGTAGGCCAAGACCCAGAGCACGTTGATGCCCATCAATATCAAGGCGTACCACGGCACTGCGTGGTTGGCGGCGGCAAAAGCTATGGGTATACCGAACGAAAAAGCAATGCCGAGGAGTGCTTGCGGCGCTGAAAGAACGCGTCTGAAGAGTGAATGCAACAACGTCAGCGCCAACGCCAATACCAAAGCCACTGCTGAAAATGTGATGGCCATACTGTTGGTGAACCAAACGAAACAGAAGGCGATTAAGGTCAAAGCCGCAGCCACCGCCAGCGCTTCCCACGGCGCAATAGCGCTTTGCGCCAAGAGGTTGTCTTTATGACCGCTTTCACGATTAAACCAGTCGTTGAACGCACAACCGGCGGAACGCATCAGCAGCGTCCCCATCACGAAGATAATCACCAGCGACAATGGCGCATGCCCGCCTGTGGCAAGCCACAGTGCCAACAACGTTGGCCATAGCAACAAAAAAATGTAGCTCGGTTGATGAAGACGCAATAGTTGTTCGTAGGCGTCGAGGCGGTTTTTAAGGGAAGTCATGATCGGTCCTAGAATTAAGGGTTAGCGATTACAACGGCAGTGGTAATTGTCCAGGGACGGATTTTCCGCGCCATTCGGCGAGGAAGGTCTGTGGATCGGGGTAGCGTAATGCCACCCTGAGTTCTTCGCGCAGCCGACGGGTGTCAAGGCGACGCGATTCGGACATGAACGATAACAACATTGGCGCGATGGTTCGTTCAGCCTCTTCCCACGAAACCCGTGGCGGTAACGGCAAAGCGAACGCTTCTGCCAGCATTTCAAAATACGCGCCCATTTTGAGTTCGGCGTTATCGGCAACGTTGTACGCACGGTTGGGACGGCCACGGAACAACGCCGCCCAAAGGGCTCGCGCCAGATCGTCGGTATGAATACGGTTGAGGTAAATATCGTGTTCGGGAAGAAGCACCGGCATACCGCGGCGAATGTTGTCGAGCGGCAGCCGTGCCGCATCGTAAATGGCGGCCACACGCAACACGGACAATCGCACCCGATGGCGGGTTGCCCAGTGCCGCAGCACGTTTTCGGCATCGACACGACGACGCCCACGCGCGGTACGTGTCGTACGCGGATGTGTTTCGTTGACGCGTTGTCCGTGACAATCGCCATACACTCCCGTCGTCGATACATAAACATAGCGTTGCGGTAATACTGCGGCGCGGCTTAACGCTGCCAGCAATCGACGCGTGCGCCGGTCTTCGTTGCCTTCCATGCCGGGCGACGCCAAATGGACAACGGCAAAAGGCGCCGTCCGCAAATGGGTCGTCAGTATTCTGTAATCGAGGTCGCCATGAATCGGCGTGATGCCCGCCGCCTGCAAAGCAGGCGCCGCTTCGGGACGGCGAATCAGCCCGTACAGCCGCGTACGCGCTGGCAGCAGACGCGCAGTACGTAGCGCAACATCACCACAACCAATAAAAATAATCCTGAGCATAGCTGCGACCGTCAAGAAGATAAACGGATTATGTCATAAGCCTCCAAGCGCGTAGAATATGTTTGGCAGTACCACAATTATTTATATTATGAGGGGGTAAGAACTTATGAGTATCGCGGAACGTATTCTTTTGATTTTTGCCGGTGTTGCAGGCGCGGCCGGTGTCGCTCTTTCCGCCATGGCGGCACATGGCGATTATTCATACATGCTAAAAACCTGTGCTGATATTTTGTTGGTGCATGCGCCAGCCTTGCTCGGCGTAACCGCCCTGATGCGGGCAGGCAATACGCCACGGCGGTTTTTGTTCTTGGCTGGCCTTCTGGTTGTGTTGGGACTCACTCTCTTTTGCGGCGACCTTGCCCGGCGGGCACTCTTTGGTCTGCGTCTGTTTCCGATGGCAGCACCGATCGGTGGCGGCACGATGATCTTCGGCTGGGCATTTTTGGTGCTGGCAGCACTGATGTCGCGTCGGCAGTGACCCCGGCAGAAAAATGGTAACAGCATGTCATCTGGCGGGATAGCGTCAGGGGAAAACGCGGGTTCAACGCAATAACTATTTGATTTTTTGAAAGTTTTTACAAGCCCTGTTCCTCTCCGTCAATAGAGGAACAGGGGAGACTTTTTTCTCTTTTTAGCACTCTCTTTGCAAGAGTGCTAAAATAGTCATTAAGAAGGTTCAAAAAGCGGTTCGCCAAAACATCCGGCAAACCAGCGGAGCCGACAAAGGAGAGAAATATGACAAGTCAATCGTTGGTGCTACCGAACCCGGTATCGTTGGGCAGCTTGGATCACTATATCCAGGCGGTCAACCGTTTTCCGCTGCTCACTGCCGAGCAGGAAACGGCGCTGGCGCGGCGCTGGCACGATGAGCAGGACCTCAACGCGGCGCGCGAGATGGTGCTTTCGCACCTGCGGCTGGTCGTGGCGGTATCGCGTCAATATCTGGGCTACGGACTGCCGCAGGCCGACCTTATTCAGGAAGGCAACATTGGACTGATGAAAGCGGTACGCCGTTTCGACCCCGAACGCGGTGTGCGTCTGGTATCGTTTGCGTTGCACTGGATCCGCGCCGAAATCCACGAGTATGTTTTGCGCAATTGGCGGATCGTAAAAATGGTCACCACCAAAGCACAGCGCAAATTGTTTTTCAATCTTCGCAGCATGAAAGAAGGGCCCAAAGCGTTGACGCGGAAAGAAGCGAATGAAATCGCGCAGACGCTGAACGTCAAGCCGGAAGAAGTGCTTGAAATGGAAATGCGCCTGGCGGGCGGTGAAGTCTCGATTGATCCGGTACAAAACAGCGAAGACGAACACCATGTATCGCCAGTGGCTTACCTGACGAATAAAGAAGATGAGCCGGCGCACATCGTCGAAACCGAGCAAACGGAGCAGTATCGCCGCGAAACGCTGCAAAAGGCACTTGCTTCTCTGGACGCGCGCAGTGCCGCCATCGTTCGCGCCCGCTGGCTGCGGGACGAAGACGAAGCCTCGGCAACGTTGCAGGAACTGGCCGATGAATACGGCGTTTCTGCCGAGCGGGTTCGTCAGATCGAAGCGCGCGCTTTACAGAAAATGCGAGCCATGATGGCCGACGCGGCCTGATTCAGGTATCAGGCATCAGGAAAACCGTTTTTACCGCAGAGAACGCAAAGAGCACAGAAAAAGGCGTCATTGCGAGCGTAGCGAAGCAATCCAGAACCGTAGGTTGGACAAGCCGCAAAGCGGCGCGGTCCGACAATTGGATTTCACGCGGAGCCGCGAAGCGGTTTTCTCCCCTCTCCCGCATCGCGGAAAGCAAACCTCCGTCCGTCTTCGACGGACACTTCCTTTGAAAAGGAGGCAAGGTGAGAGAGAGGGTAAGGCTCAGTTTTTCTGATTCCTGCCACTTGATCCCTGCTATAGTGCCGGACATCCAAAAACTTCTTGAAAAAAGCGGATCATGATGGAATTGATGGCGGCAAAACCGATCAAAGTCAAGGTGTTTATCGCCACGATGTTCGAACTTGACGATGGAAACGGTCAAGGCGCCAGCGAGTTTCGTCATTGGCAAATGCGTTATTGGCAAGGCGTTACGCCTGTTACGGTACGCGGCGCCCTTCATCCGGTTTACTGTAACCGCGATGGTATTTGCGGCGCTGTACTCGGCATCGGCAAAGTGCGTTCCGCGGCAACGATGCAGGCGATTCTGCTCGATCCTCGTTTCGATTTTTCCGAAGCGTACTTCGTGATTTCCGGCGCCGCCGGAACACCGCCATCGAAGGCAACCATCGGTTCGGTCATTTGGGGAACATGGCTCGTCGATGCCGATCTCGGCCACCGTTGGGCACCGGACGAAGGAACACCGGAAGAGATGGCGTTTCTTCCCTGCCAAGGTTTCGAAACCACGCCCGTTCTTCAGATCAATCCGGCGCTTGTTGCTTGGGCGATGAAACTGTCCGCCGATACGCCACTCAATCGTTCCGATGAAGTTGAGACGTATTGCTTGCGTTATCCCGATTCGGCGGCACGCAGCACACCGTTCGTCAGCACCGGAACACACGTCACCAGCGATTGTTTTTTTCATGGTTCGGGTTTGTCGGCGCAGACGCAATCCATCGCCCGACTTTACGGCGCCGATGATTATGTGGTTTCAGAAATGGAAGGTATCGCCATTGCCCAAGTGATTCAACCGCTGCATGGATTGGAGCGGGTGATGAGTCTCAGGGTCGCCGCGAATTTCGATCAGCCGCCTCCCGGAGAGACGACCGTACAACACTTGGCTGTCGCGCTGGCGCACACCACCGACGGACTCGCCGACAGTATCGACAACTTGGAGAAAGTCGGTGGCCGTGTCGTTGATTTCATCGTTGCCCACTGGGGAACCTGGCAGAAGGGCGTTCCTGAAGACGGTGAATCGTCTTAACAAGCGTAGCCTCCCCCTGGGGACGCCAACCCCACCCCTTCCCTTCCCTCCTCTTGAAAGGGAGGGCTTGTAGAATCTTTTGGAAGATGGCGTTTTTTGCGGCTAAAACGGCGCTCTACGCTGCCGCTGTTTTCTCGCTCAGTACAACTCGGAGCTGCGACGCGAAAAGCGGATATTGAGCTGTTTCAGTTTGCGGTAAAGATGGGTGCGTTCCAATCCAGCCAGTTCGGCGACCCTGCTCATGTTGTGCTGTTCGTGACTCAGCAAACGTTCGAAATACACGCGCTCGAACGCTTCCCGCGCTTCGCGCAACGGCATTTCAAAGAATCGGGCAGTCACTTCGGGCGAAACGCCTTTTTGCTGTTGTTGATTTTCACCCAGGACGCGACGAATCAACTCGGGGGTTACCTCGCTTTGCGTCGATGCCAGATTTTCAAGCACATTGGTCAAATGATCAAAGTTGCCCGGCCAATACGCTTCGGACAACGCCGTCAGCACCGTCGGCGGCAACGCCGACAACAATGAACCATTGGCCGCATGGCGTTCGCGCATTTCCGTCCACAATCGTTCAATCAGCAGCGGAATATCGTCGCGGTGATCGCGTAACGGCGGCAACATCAAAACGCCGGCAGACAATTGGGAAAGCAGCATTGGATCAAATTTGTTTTCCGCCGCCAAATTCCCCAACGCTTCACTGCTGGTGCATACCAACAGCGTTTCGTATTTGGCAAGTTTGGGAAGCAGGAAAAGCAACCCTTTTTGTTCCAGCCGCGACAGTTGTCCGATTTCCGGACAATACAAAATCCCCTCTTTGGCTTCTTCAAGCAATTGCAGCGGCGCCGCCGTCAACCGCGCTGGGACAACCGGCACCCATGCCGTTTGCGCGTTTTGCACAGCCTGCGCGACAATTTCGTGGCCGGCACCGGGTTCGCCGAGGATAAGGAGCGATTTGCGGGTTCCGGCAAGCCGGTTCAACGTGTTCTCTAATATCTTGATCGGTTCGCTGGCGCCCAGACGTGTCAGCGAAATGTGACGCGGCGTCCGCGATGCCGCTGCTTTCAACGCCCGCTTGATCGACGACAGCAGTTTTTGCAGGCCGATCGGCTTTTCGAGAAAATCGAAAGCGCCGATCCGGGTGGCGCCGATCGCCGTTTCAATCGTTGCATGGCCGGACATCATGATCACCGGCATCGTCAGCAATTCCGCGCTTGCCCACTCCCGCAGCAGCGTCACTCCGTCAGTATCGGGCATCCAGATGTCGAGCAATACCAGCGCCGGCTCTTGGCTCTGCCGGTACGCGCGCGCTTCACGCGCATTCTCCGCCAGCACGACACGGTAACCTTCATCGACCAGAATCTCCGACAGCAGTTCGCGGATACCGGCTTCGTCGTCAACAATCAGAATTTCACGAGGCTGAGTGGTAGTCATGGCTGCATTCTAGCATCATCGGCAAGGGGCAACATCAAAATAATTTTACCTCCATGCGGCGTTTTGTTGGCAAGCATTACGCGACCACCGTGCTCTTCAATAATTTTTTTGACGATGGGCAGTCCCAGACCGGTGCCCTTGGCCTTGGTGGTCACATACGGCTCGAAGGCACGCCGCAGCACTTCTTCGGTAAAACCGGGGCCGTCGTCAGAAAAGCTGAGATGGACTTCATTTTCCTCGACGGACAACGAGATCCGGTACCCCGGCGTCGCATTGTCAGCTTGAGCATCGACCGCGTTTTGCAACAGGTTATGGAATACCTGACGCAAGCGGTTGGCTTCGCCGTGCAAGACGACCGGCGTTTCCGGCACAGTCAATTGCAGATGCGGGCGCAAATGGTCGTAGAGCGCCAGCACTTCGTTCAACAGCGCCACGACATCGAAATCGGTCAACTGTCCGGGACGCGGTTGCCGGGCGTAAACGGCAAAATCGTCGACCATTTGTTTCATCGCGGTAACTTGCGAAACGATGGTCTGCGTTCCGCGCTTCAACACGTCCTGATCGGCATCGTCCAGCCTGTCGGTCAGCTTCATCGCCAGCCGCTCGGCAGACAACTGGATCGGCGTCAGCGGATTCTTGATCTCGTGCGCAAGACGGCGCGCGACTTCGCTCCAGGCGGCATCACGCTGAGCCTGCACGATGACCGAAACGTCATCGAAAACGACCACATAGCTAACCGGCGGGCCGGGCAAGCGCGTACCTCGCACCAATAGCGTCCGCACCGTATCGGCGATTTGGACTTCGGCTTCTTGATGCCATTGCTCGTCGGAAGAAGGAGAAATGTGGCACACCAACAGATCGGCGAATGACGCCAGTTTCGGTTGATGCGCTGCCCAACGTATCAACGCTACGCCTTCAAGCTCGGCCAGCGGCGATTGCAGAATCACGGTCGCGCTGCGATTGGCGTCGCGTAATTGCAGCCGTTCATCGAAAACCAATACGCCGGACGTCAGGTTGGCCAGTACGCTCTCCAGATAGGCGCGGGTGGTTTCCAGCGCCTGATGGTTGCGTTCTCGTTCCTGCTGCGCCTGCTCAAGCTGCGCCGTCATCGCATTAAACGATTCGGTAAGCAAACCCATTTCGTCGCGGGACGTGACAGGCTGGCGAATGCCGAAGTTGCCACCGGCGACTGCCTGCGTACCTTCCGCCAACAATCCCAACGGTGCCGCGAAACGTTCGGAAAGCACAACCGCCATCCCCAATGCGATGGTCAGCGTCAACAGCAGCGCCATTGTTAACGTCCATGTGTAGAGGCGTTTGACCCCTTTGCGCGAAAATGAGATTTCTTCGTATTCCCGCCAGCCGCTTTGTACGGTCTCAATGT